>JALTZQ010000085.1 GCA_027046105.1 Pyrodictiaceae archaeon | reverse complement strand
TTCGACGATTTTTCCGCGAGAAATATTGTCGCACTAATGAGTCTATCAAGGAAAACCCTTTTATCGAAATATATAACATATCTAAGCCTAAGTTTCTCTAAAAGGAACTTCTTTAAATAGATTCCGTAATTTGTTGTCAACCAGCTGTCAGATACTATAAACCCTAGTCTACCATTTGGTTTAAGGAACTTACTTCCATGCAATATAAAGTACACATAGATATCAGATAGAGCTGGCATGTCAGGAAACATTTTCCTAAGATGCTTATAATTTTGTATTAGCTGTCGTTCAATGTATGGAGGGTTACCTATAACAGCGTCAAATAAAGGAAGTACATTGCTGGCTGATCCCATATATATACTACTCTGTGATGGCTTATACAGGGAGAAATCCCCTACCAGTACCTTTACACCTAACTTTCCATATCTCCTTGAAAGATAATTAGCAAGCCTTTTGTCTAATTCTATTGCTGTAATCTGAAGACCAGGCTTATCGGATCCTAAATGTTTAAGCCTATCTACTGCGGATTCAATGAATACGCCCGTTCCCGCAGCTGGATCAAGAACTTTATCTTCTTTGCTCCTTACTGCCCAGCAAACTATTAAATCAGCTATCCACTTTGGCGTAAAAACTTGACCTAAAAGTTTCCCCTTGTCTGTTACGGCACCCATGACTTTCACCCTCCCTCATCCTCTCTTTTTCACTGTCGAAGAAATGATTGATTTCTCAGCCAGCCAAGACAGCACAATGTTTCGTACAATTTCAGCATCATCATTACCCATTATTCCTTTGAATTTCTCCACTATCGCCCATTGTTCTTCGGTAAATGTCACTTGAACCCTTTTTACTCTTCTCTCTTTTGTGTGTTTCACAATACACACCCCTAACACACATATGCCACAAGAATCCTTATAAGCTTTCACCCCTTGAGTGAGGGTCAATGTGTCTGATTAACGATATAAAGTGTAATACGTAGTACCTCGAATTTAATAGATGGGTATGAGCATTGTCTACACGAGAGCTTATTGATTCTCTTTATGACCTATTGGGGCATGCTATTAGGAAGTTTAACGAATATCTGAGGTCTGGAAAAATACGTATGGTGAAGAGAGTATATGCAAAATACAAAGTTTTAGAATTCAATTACAGTAGGTCCAGGACGAGTTTCAAAGGCACAACTGAGTTCATAGTAAAGGACGAACTAGACGCTTTCGCGGTGCATGAGTTAATTAAGGAACTTAGCACCGAGAATGCCTTCAGAAATGCTGTCAAAATAATAACCGATTCATACAACGTTAATGAGGCACAAGCACGTTACTGGATTGAAACGTTCATCTATAAATTAATGTATGAGTAC
This sequence comes from Pyrodictiaceae archaeon, assembly GCA_027046105.1. The sequence goes on along the minus strand of JALTZQ010000085.1, from coordinate 2,777 downwards.
CATAGTGGAAGGTTAAGTAATAAAGAGCTAACTTACTGGATTAATACATTCATTAATGAAATTGAGGGTAGTCCTATAGATTGGCACATTGAGGTTTGGCTTGCGGGAGTATACGTTGAGACTCCTATAGAGTTAGAAAAAGGCGTATTATTGAGACCCCCATGTAAAGAAGATGTCGAACACGAGCCCCCAATCTTTGCGCCCCTTGGAGCGTCAGGAATGCCATTCCAGCTTCCTGACGCAATATTAACGATTAATAAAAGAGCGAAGATACGACCAGCTGTTTATCCTTACAAGGAGAAGCTGATAGCATTACTTCAATTGTATAAGCTGTGTTCGGTACATGAACTAAGAACAAAGTGGGCTCCTAGAGGAATCTTGAGCTTTGGTGGCACATCATACACGCCAGTAGCACGTTTCCAGACCACTTATAAATGCACAATTAATGAAGGAGACGCTGAACGCCTACCCAATTTCATAAAAGATCTAGAGGCGAAGATACCAATTGATGAAGAGTGGGGTAGATTAAAAGTTGATAGTAGCATCGGTGTAGCCCTCTCACGGTACCAGGATGTTCTATTGAAACCTGAAGATGTATCTAACAAGATAGCATATGCGGTCTTCGGGCTTGAAGCGCTGTATCTGAGAGCCGATGAGAGAGGTGAACTAACTCATAGACTCGCACAGAGAGTAGCTAAGGTCATGGCTAAACTTGGTAAAGGCAGTGGTAAGGAGGTGTTCAATGTCATCAAGAGATCCTATAATATAAGAAGCGCTTTTGTGCATGGAGAGCCACTGAAGGAAAGTAAGCATCGAGATAGAAGCCTCTTAGATAAGTTAGCCGAATATCTTCGTACCTCCATTCTCATATTTATACAGATTCCCATGAAAAAGAACGAGCTAATAAGCTTGATAGATGATGCTCTTATCGACAAAAAGAGTGACGAAGAGTTCGAACATGTAGTTAAAGAAATACCATATTTTTAATATTAATGCATAAAAAGCCTTTACCGCTGGAAAACCATTATTTCTCATTCTCTCATAATACATCGTGCTGTACGAGTTATAATGTTAAATCTGCTTTCATTCGTCAATCTGCTTATTGGATTATATAGGGTGAAAATTACTACCAACCTTGTAACATGTTGCAAAACAGATACCTTAACGGTTTCTTCTACTAAGTCTCTGGCAATTCTCTACGTTATTCGGCATGGTTTCCCGGAGGATTCCGTTATGGAATCCTCGTTTAGGGATACTTTTTATACCCGGGCCGATTACGTGCACTATCACCGGGTAGTGCGGAAATCAGATATCTTGATGGAATCTACTAGGAAGGCCTCCGGCCTCCCGACAGTCTCCGCGAAGGCTTCTCGGTAGATTCCGCGCTGGAATCCTGGTGGATTATTTCAAATCATCCGTCCATCAACGCCTACGCCTATAAGGTGTGGAATCCCCGTGGGTCGGCGGGCGTGGTTCTTATCGTTCTGTGTAGGTATGGATTTTTATTGCTCCTGCTGTCGCGTGTTTTTAAGCTTCCGTGTCGCCTGGTCTATAGGGTTTTACGTTCGAGCTCTGTATAGTACTTATACTTCTCAACCCACGGCTTCTTCACTACGCAGTAGTTGGAGCTTGTTGCCGCGTACTTGAAATCACTGATAATGTATAGCGTTATTGCCTCATCCCAGTCAACCTCTTTCGGAATACTCTCCCCGTCTAGGACGACCATGGCCCATACACTTGCGAAGGACTTCACCGTTCCATACCAGAAGCTTAGCTGAGAGAGCCAGAAGCCTAGGCTCCACCTAATATCACCGAACATGTGGTGTCTTCTCTTCTCACGAGGCTTCCTGAGGTATTTGAGGAACTTCCTCCTCTCCCCGTACATGTATCGAAGTGTTGACTCCTCAGGCAGGTATCGCCAGAAAACCCTCTTCTTCAGTCCGCAAGCACTTACAACATAGTCTACAAAGTCATTGTAAAAGACATCAGCATAAGACACCTTGAAGCTATTATGATGGGCACGGTAAACAATCTCCATAAAACAAGTCGTCGTAAAACCTTGCAACCCTATCAAGAAGCTCCTCCATCAATCCTCTATCAACAATATTCCTCAGAAACCATTCCGGGTGCTTTAACGCTGGTGGCCCCATCTCAATCACCCCCTACAAAACACGAGTAAAAGGGATATCTCAAAATTCCCGCATAGCTTATGATGATATCATAAAAACATTTCTATTAGCACATACCTCACGAAACTCTTCTGTTTCTCCTAGTTCTTTTAATACAGTCAAGCTTACTTGCTCAGTATCCGTGCTCACTAGTACACTCTGCTTCTGTACCGTTTAGATATCTACACAATACTTTATGGTCGCCTGAAAAGTCCTTTAAAGATGCAAGGATTTCTATTGGTACCAGGTACTTGTTTCCTTGATACTGTTTCTCGTAAATGCTTCCTATATACCAGGGGTCTACGATATACCATGAGCCATTAACGTATACCTCGGCCCAAGTATGGTCAATATCATTGAAGTGGGCTACCCTAACAGTGTAGCCTAGCCTGTTTAGTAAGTATGCGGCAACGATAGCGTGTTCCCCGCAGGAGCCCCAGCCCTGCCATAGAACCACATGTGCCGGAGTAAAGCCAAGCATACCCAGAAACCAGTAGTCAATAGGGGAGAGCATGTTATCAATTTCTAGAGCAGACATCGGGTTATTATATGACCAGCCAAGCCTAGTATCAATGTACTGTGTAATCCTCTCAGTGGTACAAGTAACGT
>JALTZQ010000084.1 GCA_027046105.1 Pyrodictiaceae archaeon | reverse complement strand
ATACAAGGTAAGCCAGCCATTGTTGTAGAGCTTGGTGAAGGCGGTAGAGTAGATGAGGAAATGGTTAAAGTAGGAGTTGAAGGTGTAGAGTCACTTCTCAAAAGCCTTAACATCATAGACTATGGCGACTCGTGTAATCATAGTCCTATACTACTAGAGGATGTGGAGACGATTCGTGCTCCCCGTGCCGGAGTAGTGGTTATGCAGAAAAAGCCTGGCGCCAAGGTCCGCAAGGGCGAGGTTTTGGCTATGCTAGAAACCATTTATGAGGCAATGGAGCTCAAGAGCCCTATTGATGGATACGTGGTACGTATACGTAGGTATGGTTTCGTTGAGCCTGGAGAACGCATTGCTGTACTTGGTGCAGGTTCCGAACGATTGTAAGTCTTCTCTAACCATTCTACATCATAGACAAAGTAATACTTTTTAGTGTGTGTCCGGACCGCTATAAACCCGACATGATAGTGGTATAGGGGTGGGCTTATCCTTGGGTAGACTCTTGAAACAATCTATGGCAGCCCTATTGCTCGTTGCAGCTCTCGTTGTGATAATGGCTCCCCTAGCCCCAGTGCTTGTAGCAAAGGCTGAGGGCCTTAAGATAGAGGCTGCAAGCTATGATCAATGGCTTAGGGGTAGAGAGTGTAGAAGCTATGGCGGTACTCTGAAAATAGCCTTACCCGAGGAGCCTAACACGTTCGTCTGGTTCAGAGCAGGCTCTGCATGGTCCATAATGGTCTTGATGCCCATATATGACACTCTTGTGCGTTTCATAAATGGTACATTGACTTACGAGGTTGCAGAGTCTCTAGAGTACTCTGAAGACTACAAGGTACTAACCATAAAGATACGTGATGGCATAAAATGGCATGATGGTAAACCGTTGACAGCTGAGGACGTGGCTTTCACGATAAACGTCTTAGCTAAGGAGCCTTGGACCTACTATCACGGCTACTTTGCTGCGGTGGATCGTGCGGAGGCCGTAGATAGGCTTACCGTTAAAGTATACTTCAAGGAGCCAGATGCAGGCTTCATATACAATGCACTAGCAGCAATGAACATTATGCCGAAGCATATCTGGGAGCCACTCTTAAAGAAGCATGGTGCTGGTCTTGCCAAGTACTCGCCTAAGATACCCGACGAGCTCGTGGGTAGTGGCCCCTTCAAGATAGTAGAGTATGTGCCAGGCCAGTACGTGAGGTATGTTGCCAACGAGGATTACTGGCTAGGTAGGCCATGTATCGATGAACTAATAGTGGTGTTCATTAAGGAGTCTAGCGTAGCCCTACTAGCTGTCCAGAAGGGAGACGTCCACGCCTATGTTGGCTGGGTTACTGCGGAAGTAGTGCCAAAGCTTCTTGAAGCTGAAGGAGTAGACATACACGTGTTCATGAGCCCAACGTTCTACCACTGGGGCTTCAACAACCAGAGATGGCCATTCAATATAACGGAGTTCCGGCGTGCCATGGCCTACGCAGTTAACAAAGAGGCCATAGTAAACGAGATACTAATGGGATATGGTATTCCAGGTAGCCCAGGCGTTGTACCACCCTTCGGTGTTAACGCGCAATGGTATAACCCCAATGTAGCGAACGCGTACACGTTCAATCTAAGCAAGACTGCTGAGATACTAGACAAGCTAGGCTTCGTAGATGTTGATGGCGATGGCTGGAGAGAGGCTCCAGATGGAAGCGACTTCTCCTTCGAGATCTACCCACCATCCTACGATATTGTGCGTGTACGTGCTGCACAAAAGATAGCTGAGTGGCTATCACAGATACCAGGTGGAGGCATCAAGGCGGTAGTAAGGGTACTAGACTGGAAGACCGTATGGCCACTAATACGTGAAGGCAAAGTCGATACTTATCTACTAGGTAGCGGCCCAGGCAACGACATTAGCTGGCTATACAGGAGATTCCATAGCTGGCCGGAGGGCACAGGTAACTGGGCACGCTTCAGCAACCCCGAAGTCGATAGGCTAACTGAGCTATTGAAGGTAACATTTGACCCAGAGGAGCGAAAGAAGATAGCATGGAGAATCCAGGAGATACTTGCCGAGGAAGTCCCCATAGTAGTCCTATACTACAGGAAGATAATCAACCCATACCGTGATGCAGAGTTTGAGGGCTGGTTCAAGCCTGCCGACGACGATGTGTTCAACAAGATAACACTACTAAGGGTACAGTTGAAGACCCCAGCACAACCCGTGACACAAGTAGTGACACAGACAGTGGTGACAGTAACCACAGTGACTGCTCCAGGAGCAAGCCCAACAGTCATAACAAAGACTGTACCAGTAACAACAGTTATCACGAAGACCGAGGCTGTGCCAGCACCACAGACAGCCCCAGCACAGCCACAACAAGATACAACGATGCTCATTGTCGCTGGTATAATAGCCATACTCGTGATAGCATTGATAGCTGTACTACTGCGTAGAAAGTAGCAACCCCTATTGCGACTAGAAAGAATGGGGTCCCACTAGTAGAGGCCCAAAACCGCTTGGCGGGGGTGTCCCCGAATGGGTATATCTGGTTTTTTGGCTCGTAGAGCAGTCACATCAATCGTAACCTTCTTCGCCATTATAACCCTCGTATTCTTTCTTGCAAGGCTTACTGGTGACCCCTTAGCCGAGCTTGAGAACGATCCACGTATCAGCCCCGAAACACTACAAGCTATTCGTGCAATGTTTGGTCTCGATAAACCTCTTCACGAGCAGTATGTAGCCTATATCCAGAACCTACTTCGCGGCGAATTGGGCTACTCGCTCCACTATGGCAGGCCCGTAATGGAGGTTATACTGGAGAAGCTCCCGTACACACTAGCCCTACTCGTACCAGCCATAACCTTATCGAACTACTTGGCTTATAAGATAGGGTTAGAGATTGGATGGAGGCGTGGAACAAGAACCGATGTCGTATTCCTCACTGTCTCGATAATCTTTAGGTCTGTACCTTACTTCTGGCTTGCAATGCTATTCCTCTACGTATTCTCAGTCCAGCTAGGCGTAACACCAATGTTTGGAGCAACATCGCCAGGCATGACGTTCTCGTGGACATGGGAATGGTTTGCGGACTACCTATGGCACTACGTGTTACCCTTTACTGTGCTTGTTGTTAGGGCTACACTTGCGTATATGCTGTATGTGAGGAATGCTGTAATAGACCTACTTGGCGAGGACTATGTGTGGACAGCGCATGCTAAAGGTATGCCAGTAGACTATGTCAAAAAGAAGTATGTTGGCCGTAATGCTCTTCTCCCAATAGTAACCCTGCTAGGCCTACGCTACGCCTTCCTGATAGACGGCGCCATATTGACCGAGACAGTATTCTCCTATCCTGGCACGGGTAGATTAGTCTTCGAGGCAATATACAATCGCGATTTCTGGCTATTACAGGGGGTAGTCGTTATTCTCGCCTCAAGCGTGATAGTAGCCAACTTCATCATAGACCTCATCTATGCGCTCCTTGATCCCCGGGTTAAGCTGAGGTGAGGGACGGTCTTGGTTGAGAAGCCCAGAATGGCTATTGGAGAAAGGCGTGGGCTAAGAGCATGGGTTAAGCAAAAGCTACCTGGCATCCTAGATTTCATAGCCTTTGTCCGTACAAACACTCCTGCTAAAGCGGGATTCACGATACTCTTCACACTAATTGCTATAGCAGTGTTTGCACCCTGGATAGCACCCTATGACCCCGAGGAACCTGTTGGCCTACCACTACAGCCGCCTTCACCAAAACACTGGCTAGGCACGAACGATATGGGGCAGGATATCTTTAGCGAGTTAATCTATGGTACAAGGATATCATTGTTCATAGGCTTCGTAGCAGCCTTCATAGGCACAATGATGGGTACGCTTATAGGGCTTGTAGCTGGCTATCGCGGTGGATTAGTGGATGAGGTCCTCATGAGGATAACTGATATGTGGCTCTCTATGCCAACACTCCTCTTCACGATATTCCTTGTAGCAGTATTCTCTAGGCTACCACAAGGTACTATCATGATGGCAGTTATTGCAGCTATAGCGTTAACGGCGTGGCCTAGTGTTGCTAGGTTGATAAGATCAGCGGTGATAAGGCTCAAAGAGGAGCCCTACATCGAGGCTGCACTAGCAGTAGGAGCGTCCCATACAAGGGTAATGTTCCGCCATATACTGCCAAACGTTACTCCACTGATAA
>JALTZQ010000083.1 GCA_027046105.1 Pyrodictiaceae archaeon | reverse complement strand
AGCCTCAACATTGTTTTCGACTAATGTATCACGAGCACGTAGGTATTCAAGGGGAGGTACTAGGAGTACCGATCCATCCTTCGTGACGAGTAGTGCACCTGCACCACTGTATCCCAGAGCATAGTACATGTTGGCAGGTTTCTGAATGAACAATCCGCATGCATTCTCTTCCTCAACTATTCTGCGTAGCTTATCTAAGCGCTGTGTATAGGGATTCACTATCATTCACCCTCTCACCAGAGGGTGTGGTGGAAGAGGTACAAGAAGCGTAAACCCGCTTCCTACTAGGTGTGTGAATGGTGGTAAAGAGTGGTTTCTCGCATATTACAAGAGCTTTAGTAGTCTACAAGCCTCTTTAGCAGCCTCCGTACCAGTAGAGGCATACCTTATAGGATTCCCTATTCGCGGATCGAGGATGCCATCCGGGTATGCTCTTCGAAGCTCGTCGGTAGGCAAATCTACGCCAACAAGGTAGACAACTGGAATGCCAAGCCCATAGGCCATGATGACTTCAGCGAGTGTGCCAGAAGCACCGCCAAGCGAGACTAGGACGTCGCTACTCCGTACAAGCAGTGCACTACGAGCCTTCGTATCCATCCCCGTGCGTACTATGGCTACGCCTTCTGGTGCGGGATCGGCCTCATACTCTCTTGGAATAATAAGGATGACGTTAAACCCTCTCTCTAGCGCCATATCTACTACAGTCTTCATTCCACCGCGGTAACCCCCTAGGAGAAGAATTGGTTTTTTCCTACAGGATGCTGAAACTATGTCTAGAAATTCAGTTATAGCATTAATTTGCCGGGAAGTTGGCTCGCCACTATAAACAGCTATACCCAACTGGAGGAGAGGTATAGTACCCCACCTCCGTACTCGTGGATGCTCCTTACACCATAAATATGGATTGCAAGAGCTAGTTATGGAGTAATTATGGAAAACTGGTAGTTTGAAGGCAGCTACCTTGGCGACGCGACACAGAACATTTTGTGGCCAAGAGAGTTTAGTTAAGGTATTATGTATCTGTCTTTTTTGTGGCTGAAGGGTGAGTACTGTTTTGCCCCTATTGGCTGAGAAACTACTGATCCCCGTAGATATCGTTGTAGATAGTAGAGAAGCGTCTAAGAACAAAGACGTTATTGGTGAGTTGAGGAAACGTGGGCTTCGTGTTGCTGTTGTAGAGCTTGAAGCTGGTGATTACTATCTTTTAGCTGACAAGCCTTCTAGGGCACTTCTTGTAGAAAGAAAGACGGTGATTGATTTCGCGAATAGTATAAGAGACAACAGGGTATGGGATCAAGCTAAAAGACTAAAGGATGCAGCCGATAAAGAGGGTATAAGGCCTGTAATCATACTAGAGGGATGGCTCGGAGCTATAGAGAAGCGTACACGTTGGAATATAGCTGCAGTGTTGAGGGTCATTGACGAGCTGGTGTTGGACTGGGATATCCCCGTGATACCAACACATAGCAAGGAGGCCACTATTGCATGGCTGGTAGCTAAGGCTAAGAGTCTTGGAGAAACCAGTAATAAGAGAATGCTAAGACTCCGCGTAGAAAAGAAACCCATGGATCTAGCCGATCGAATACTATACGTTGCTGAGGGTATTGTTGGACCGAAGCTTGCTCGTAGGCTCTTAGAGAGGTTTGGTACTCTCAGAAACATAGCTAATGCGAGCATAGCTGAGCTAATGCAGGTAGAGGGTATAGGTGAGAAACGTGCTAGGGAAATCTACGCTATATTCAACACGAAGTGGGGTCCCAAAGAAAAAGACTGAATCCCCACAAGCGAATCCTTCATTAGGGCTTTACTCTACTGTTTCGAAGTGAATAATGCTAACCGGACAAGCCTCTGCAGCCGACTGTACACAGTCCTTTAGATCTTCTGGTACTACGCCCTCAGCAACGTTGTCTGGGTTTACACGGAACTTGGGTACAATCTGGGATTTACCGTCTTCCTCACTCATCTCGAAGACGTCAGGACATAGACTTACACATACCATGTCTGCAATACACTCATCTCGATCAATCCAGACCTTTATCTTAGCCATGGCCGGGCACCGTGTTCTCTTACAGTGATGTAAGGGGTTTTCTTACTTATCGCCTCGAGCTCCACTAGGGCACCAAAAGCTCTTCAATCATACTCGGTGGGAAGGTAGGTAAAGTATGGCGATTATTCCGTAAATAATCTAATAGATGATAATATTTAAACACTACAGATCCTATTCAACAAGTATATTATGCCGTCGACTGCTTGTACAGCTCGTGCACAGCCATTATCATAGCAAAAAGCTACTATGGCGGCAATTATGGCATCTACTTCGTCTTTGCTTAAACGATGATGTGGTAAGTCGATTGTGAGGGCCCTAGCAAGTGTTGTGAGACTTCTACAACCAGAAGAGAGAAGGGCACTACGCGGATGCGTCTCTATAACCATAATACCGTTTTTCTCCATGAGAACTCTTAGCCTCTCTGCTCTCTCGACAAGGATACGCATACCTTTCCATGTTGGTGGAAGGACTCTATAGCCCATACGTATGAGAACTTTATCGATCTCACGATAACCACGTAGATTTGAGGAGACACGTATTGGCGAATCTATAGCTACTATACGTGCGTAACGTACAGCATCAAGGATTTCGTCGTCGTGATAAAGAATACGGGCTATGACGGGTAATCCCTTACCACGTAAAAGTGCATACCCTGTAGGCCTATCTTCCCTCCCAGCCAAATCAAGTCCTATATACAATTTTGTACGCCCTAGCCTAAATGATGCTAACAAGCTAGATTGATCAGTCAGTAGTAATTATTGCCACCTAGATCTTCTCCCTCTATTTTCTTACATCCCCTTTCCTCAAGTACTTTCTTTAACTTCTTCTTAGCTATGGCTAGTTTAATGCGTGGATAAATGTATGCCAAAAGCCTATAGAGTAGATTTATGTCCAAGGGTGCTCCAGCAGCTCGACGATGACCACCCCCACCCAGCGTGACAGCAATTTCTTGAACATCTACTCCTCGACTACGAAAACTCATGCCCCTACCCCTGGTACGTACGATAACAGCGAAATCAGCAGAGAAACGCTCCATAAGAGCATTGCCTATTATGCTAGGGCTCGGAGGCCCCGGCTTCTTTAATGTAAGTACTGCTTGGCACTCATTTACTCTAAGAATCTCGGCGTGTCGAAGAGCGTAGTCGTAGCCCTCGAATTCGAGCCTTATATACTCGTTTAAGGCTTCGTCGAGTTCAGGCCACCAAAGAGACCCCTCGGCAAATCCCTTGACAAGATTTCTTCGCCACGCATCACCCCTCCTACCACGATAGCGGTCTACTACACGGAATAGACGTGGCGCCATTGGATGATCCCAACGCCATAAGTCAGCAGCACACGTTGCTTCAACAAGCTCCCACACATATGGGTCTGGATCCGCATCCAATACCCTTGGAGCATACTTAGCTACTACACCAGCACTACACGTGCTTTGGTCGATGAATAGCTCTACGCCGAGATCCCTTATTCTTTTCTTCCAATCATCAAGCCATTGATGATGATCATACCATTCAATGGCTGAGACTCGTGTATGCTTGCGTAGTGCCTTTACTACTTTATCAAGACTCCCCGAGTTAACACCCAGGTCTGCTATCACTATCCTTTCTGTATCGCCACTAATACTCTCGAGAACCCGTGGCAAGTTATATGGTTCAGCAAAGAATAGTCTAGTATCAGTACCTAGAATACCCCCGGATAATCTAAGGTAAATAGCAGCGGATGCTACACCGTCTAGATCGGTATGCACCACCAATGTATGCTTCCATGTACTCATGGGCTAGCACCAGCTAAGGCTAAAGTACTGCCTCGGCGACGCCGACCCTCCATCACAGCCAGTGCTGTCTTGGGGCTCGGTACCGGTGGATATCCTCACCGGCATACAAGTAGCCACATGTATAGCACCCAATCTAGACTACTATAACTACTCCCTAGGGCCTGCTACATGGCTTAGAATAGAGTGATACAGGGTGGTGTCCGCATTTGGCGAGACTTGTCAATGAACGTATAAGAGCTGTGGCAGAAGCACTGAAAGCAATAAGTGATGACGCGATATTCACTATTGAGGCTAACGACCCGCAATACTCCGCTATCAAGCAGCTGGTGAGACAACATAACATACAGGCCATTGCCATTGTTGTCGCTAATGCAATCATAAGCTATAGGTTGACTTCGTCAGGGGAAGAGTATTGGACAGAATTTGCTGCCTGGTTTACACATAGCACGGTCCCTCCAAGCGGAAAAGGCATTATAGAGGAACTTACCAAGTTTATAGAGTCCTCAAGGGGTAACCGTCTTCTTATCGAGCAGAAAAAGCGCCGTCTTCAAAAGATAGTGCCAGTACTTGATAAAATTCTCACGGATCCCTGGCGTTTCAGGGACATAAGGACCCTTTATAGTGAACTGAAAACACATTTACGTAGTAGTGGCGAGAAAACGCTGTTCTTTGCAGCCAAGATGGCTTACTATGTTTTTCGCGCATTAGGGGTTAAGGTTGGAGGTCTCGAGGCTATGGAGATACCGGTTGATAGGAGGATAGCGCTTCTCACATCATCCTCGCTGATGGTTAATGCATTGCCAGAGGAGATCTATGTACGTCATCAACGTGTAGCAGTTATGGCATGGCGTAGGGTATCAGAGCTTTCGGGGAAACCACCTATACACATTGATGCAGTAGTGTGGCTTCCTGCACGTGGCCTAGAAGAAATGCTACGTAAGGGGCTACTTCAATCAGCGCGAGACGAGTATACTAGAAGACTTGTTGAGTATAGTAGTGGTCTCATAAATTGGGCTAATGCTCAACGCTTGGCTAATGAAATACTAGTTCGAAACCCCTTCGTTCCTCGATAGAGCTAGCCTTGATCTTAGTAATACCCTATATGCTTCCTCAATAATCGTTGCAGCTTCTACCACTGCTCTGTAGATAATATGCTCGGAGATATTATGAGCAGTATCTAGGAGTTTGGCCAATCCCTTTTCATTCATTTTCTCAACAATCATTGGAGGAAGCCAAGGCAGCAGAGCAAACGTTTGTTCCTCACTACCTGGCAACACTCTTGTAAATGCAATATGCTCAACTATGTTAGAATAACTCGTCTTGCTAGAAGAGTTGTTCATGGAAACAGATAGTAGTCGATAATCGTCCAGTACTCGAAGTTGAGGGAATAGGTCTACAGTAAATCCTCCCTCACTAAAACGATAATCACCGTCAAAGACAGCTCTAAGACCCATAGAACTTAGCCTACGGTAAGCTTTTGCAAGAGCTCTGTAGTCGTTACGTTTAAGTGCCTTGTCGGTCTCAATAGCTAGCTTGTAGGCCTTGCTTAGTAGTAGGGGTCCGCCTTTTTCCGCCTTATCGAGGACGGTCAACGCATACTCTCTATAATCTAGTGCCTCGAATCCTTTCTCTGCAACTACGCGTAGAACCTTCATATAGGCTTTATTAATGCGTAAGAGGCCCTCAAAGTCTAGTTTGTCCGGAGTATCCATGTCAGTATGGTAGAGAGGAGCCCACTCCTCAAGATTCATAGCGGTAGCCCTGGGAAGACCATACTCGGCAAAACTATAGCTATCAGTGTAGCTATGGTCGTAACCTACTACCTTCAAGCCTTCCTCCCTAAGTAAGGTGCGTAATTCCGGTGTAGCATAGATGAGAGGATTACTTACAGCGGCGACATCAATGTTTAAGAGGGCAACAATGTCCTCCAGCACGTTTGCCTCGTGGAGCAGCCTGGAGTACCATCTCGAGCCATAAGCCCAGTACCAGGAAGGTAGTATGGGGTCACCAAACTCCTCTGCGGTAAAAGAAACGAAACGTAGTACACCAGCTCCTTCAACCTCCTTCTTATATCTTTGTGCTAACAGTATTGCAGCAGCAACACCAGCTAAGTTATCGTTAGCGCCTGTGAGCCAGTAGTCATGGTGGCAAGTAACCATAACTTCCCAGTAACCACTCCTCTTTCCAGATCTACGTGGTTCAATGAGTGCCTCAACGATGTATCCTGTAGAGAATGAGAGGTCAACTCTTGCCTCCAAGTAGACATGTTGACCGACACAATTCTTGGCTAGCCATAATCCTGTTCTTCTATCAACATGTAAGGCTGGTATGGGTGGTATAGCTGGAGCACGTAAACTATAATCCCATCGTCCAGTTACAACTATTCTTCTCCTTCTACCAGGAAACGGGTCATAGAATATAATAGCAGCTGCTCCCTTCTCAACCGCGTACATATAGCCGGACTGTACTTCATCAAAGTCTTTAGGCATTTCTACAAGCACAATTGAGTCCTCAATGACACGTTGGTCAATCCGTTCAAGGCTATCAATGTTTTCTATATGGATAAGTCTCTCACGCACTTCACCGCCTAAGACTTGTGGAAGAACTAGCGCGCTAACCTCTAAATCATTGCACTCGATCCTAGCACCTTTATCAGTCCATGAAGCAACTGGTATGGGTATAGTCTTTCCACGAACACCAACATGTTCTTCTAATAGTCCAAGGATGGCCTTTACTATGCGTCTCTCTTGGATCGTGCCAGCAAGAGTATCAGTGCCAATGCTTAAGGATCTAACTATTTCCATGAGTAAATTGTTTCTCCTCAAAACAATGAAACCTCATTAACTTAGGTTGATGATTGATAGGCTAAGTATGTATGTACCAAAATGAGAGTATAGTGTGTTTTACTTACTTACGCCTGGTCTATTGTGGAAATGCTACACCATAGAGGGGATTCTGTTTCCTCTTAATCTTTGCTATCTCCTTCAATACAAGCATTTCATCGTCCGATAGCTCTGATTTATACTTGGTGAACCATAGTGCAGCGTGCTTATCTGGGACATCAGTGTATAGTACGTCGCCTTCATCTATGTGACGCCCTACCATTACGTGGCCACGTATCGATATGGCTACTGCTTGCCCAGCTCTAGCCTCTGGAATAGATTTTCCACGATCCTGTATCTGGTGTATTACGCCAATTCTCTTGCCATCCTCTCTCATCAATGGATACCCTGGCCTAATAGTGCCACCGAGTACCTCAACACCGACGATAGCCGGGTTACTACGGCGGAATACATAGCCTGGTAGGATACGTATCTTGCCAGGCCTTACGAGGGCCTCTATCTCCTTCCTTTTCTCAGCCTCTACTTGCTCCTTGTACCATTTCTCGAAATCCTCTAATAGCCTATAGATGACATTGTTGCGAAATATCTTGATACCATGTTTTGTGGCTTCTTCCTCAGCTTCTTCTAGGATACGCACGTTAAATGCAAGTACTACAGCATAGAATTTGTTTATCTCCTTACTGGCAATGGCCTCTATAACATCGCGACGTGCCACAGGCCCTACGTCAGCTATCCTTATAGGTATCTTTCTCCTCCTCAAGGCCTCTATCAATGCTTCAAGACTACCTAGCGTATCAGCCTTCACTATGACGCCTTCCTTATCAGTTCTTATACGTAGCTGGCCAATCTCCTCCATAACTTTCCTCTTAAGCTCTTCGACCTCTTCTTCACTTTGCGCGACGAATACTGGTGCACCAGCAACAGCTTTCTCGAGCTCAGGAGCCACAATACGTACACCAGCCGCCGCATAAACCTCCTCTACAGGCTCAAGCTCTCGTTTTGCTACACGTATCTCTTGCAAAGGCTTAGGCATAAGCAGTGCTCTTATCCTAGTTGCAATGGGGCCTTCTATGCCACCAGTTACTACTATGTCTGTTCTCCGCAACACGCCATCGTATATTATAACGTCGGCGGCAGGACCTAGACCTGGTTGTTCACGTAACTCTAGTATAACACCCTTAGCTGGACCCTCAGCGAACCTTAGTCTATGCTGAAGGTATCTTTGTGCTAAGCCAGCGAGGACTGCTAGTAACTCTGCAATACCCTCTCCAGTTTTTGCAGAAATTGGCACTACAGCTACTGTTCTAGTAAAGTCCTTTATACGGTCAAATCGATCAGCCTGAAAACCCTGCTCATAGAGCTTCGCGATTACATTGTCCCATAACAGTTTTTCGAGTTGCTCGACAACTCTAGGTGCCTGCTTCTTCACTGTTATAATGAATGGTGTATCAGGGTTTGGCCTCCACCCGGGTATACGGTCTATCTTGTTAGCTGCAACAAGGAATGGTACTTTACGTTGTCGAAGTATCTCTAGTGACTCATAGGTTTGCGGCTGAAACCCCTCCATGACATCGACTACTAGGATAGCGAAGTCCGCAACACTTCCACCACGACGTCTAAGATTAGCAAAGAGCTCATGGCCGGGCGTGTCTATGAATAATAGGCCTGGTATGACTAGCTTGAATGGTATTAGTTTCTTGAGTGGCTCAGCAAGCTTTTCAATAACACTAGCAGGCACAAAGCTTGCACCAACATGCTGCGTAATAAGGCCGGGTTCACGTGCAGCCACAGCAGTGCCACGGATCTTATCAAGCAATGTAGTCTTGCCGTGATCAACGTGTCCTAACACTACGACTATAGGCTGCCTAAGCCTCTTACCAGTACCGCTACTCATACCCCTCAACCCCTTTGGTTCATTAACGTTCTCCGCCCCTTCTTAACAACTCCCTCCTCGCACATGCAAACAATGGGTATTGGCTTGTAATAGTCGTAAACTAGGGAAATCTAGATAAAAGGGAGATCAAGAACCAGTGTTGTTAACCGTGAAGAGCCTTGTGTGGGGCTCTAGCTGGGCCCCTTCTGGGCCCGGCGATGAGCCTTGAATACGAGAGGTGAATAAGACACCATGCCTGAGTTCCGTATAGTAATAGCAGACCCTGAGGCCAAGGAGGATCAGCCTATAATAAAGGTCAAGGTTAAGGGCGATCCAGAGCTCCCCTTTAGTAGTGAGGAGAAGGAGAAAAAGAAGCTGCCAGTCTGCAAAGCTAATTCAAAGCTCCTCGAAAAACTTAATGCCAGACACGGTATAATAACACTTAGATTTAAGCGTGAAGACAAGAAAATAAAGTTCACTTGTAAGGTCGAGGCTGATAGTAGCTTAGGTGAGAATGAGGTAGTAGTTAGTCTTGAATGGCTTGGTGATGCTGTTGGCGCTGAAGAGGCGGAAGCTGAGGCTTTCCGTGCAAGGGCATGGCAATTAACTATAACTAGTCCGCAGGCTGACCAGCTTGTAGGACTAAAGATAGGTGATATTTTTGATGGAAGCATAGTAGGTTTACCAGGTTATAAACTAGAGATAAGGGGAGGAAGCGACAACAGCGGATTTCCAATGCATCCATCCATACAGGGTGCAGGGAAATATCGTGTTCTATTATCTGGCCCGCCAGGATTTCATCCTAGAGAGAAGGGGGAACGACGACGTAAAACTGTACGTGGTAACATCATAGGGCCAGACATTGTCCAGGTAAATACAGTAATTGTTTACGAGAAGAGCTAGTAGTCTAAGCCGAGAAGCTTAGCCGCATTACCCCATAGTATTTTCTCGAGGCTCCTCTCTGGAATACTTAGCCGTTGAATCCTTTCAACCAGATTCCTCCATGTAAACCCTACTACAACGGGATAATCGCTTCCAAAAACCACTTTCTCATCTCCTACCTTCTCGATAACGTGAAACACTATGTCGGGTTCGACAGCGGCAGTATCTCCATACACGTTGCTATAGACACGCATTGCGTGTATAGCTTCATGTACGTAGATGCCTGGCTTAAGGACACTATACGCGCCCATGTGGGCTAGGACAATTGGTAAATCCCTATGTCTTCGTATTAAGGCTTCAAAGCGTGACGGCCTTGCAACTTCGCATAGGGCTGGCAGCTCCCATATACCAGGATCACAACCAGTATGTATTATGAGAATTCTCCCTTTTTCCTCTAGTAGACTGGCAATATAGTCAAGTTTCTTCATTGATTCACGTGTGGCCTCAATCATCTGTATAGTGGGTAGGATTTTTACTGCAACTACGTCCTCACGTAGTAGTTTCTCTACTCTTGAAACTAGCTCGTCAAGCTTCATGGATATGTCTGGTGATGCTACAGCCAATAGTCTCCCCTTACTCTGCTTGGCTGCATCAATGACATACTCGCTATTTATGCTGGCAATGGCCAGTATCTCTTCGTGTTCACGGATAAAGTCGTGGGGATCCTCCATGGCCCTCATAAGGGGCCTGGGAAGTGAATAGAGGCCCCAGCTTACGGCATCCTCTATAGCCTTGTTTATCCTTGGTGGATTGATGTATTTGCGGAAGAGCTTAACATTGAATTCGGATGCGTAAAGTAGAGCTCTACACACATTGGCATGATCCATTTCCACCAACATTTTTTCAGCTAGCCTCTTTGGGCCTAGTTTGTCGCGCCAAAACAAGTCTATAGGGTGTACATGGAAGTCTATGATACAGTTATTCAAGATGATCCACCAATCTCCTAGGACCTCAGGGACTAAGTAATACTATGGTGTTGGCTTTCCGGGAACATATCAGTAGCCTCCAACGAGCAGGGAAACTGTATGGGATGGTTATATCCCTAGTGGGGCTTAGCTACTAAGATATTATCTTTGACCCTAACAAGGCGAGCAAGCACTATGTCTCCTACTCTAATACCTCGGGAAGATACTACTGTAACGAGCCATCTACGGTCTAGAGTCACAGCAAGCACTTCGTTACGTAGCCATCCCGGAGCACTAACATACAGCTTAACAATATCACCTTCACGAAATCCCGAATCTACTCGTGGTGTATACCTCATACCCCACTCTTCCATTGTTTGCCTAAGTCTTACACCTACCTCACTACTTAGCTTGTCTATCATCCTCCAGAACTCGGCCCAGCTAAGCTCCCTTACACCTCTAGGGTTTCTGCCATAACGGTGACGAATATACTTCTGTATGGTCGCAGGAGGCCACCTCTTGCCAGCACCAATCCTCAACGCCCACTTAATGACATCGATGACGTCTCTATCATTAACCCCGGGCAGCCATACTGGTGTCACATGTAAGTCTATACTTGTATCCCGTGCAATATACTCTGCAAAAGCCATTACCCTTTTAACATCATACCATTTTGTTCCAGCTAGCACCCTAGCTTTATCTGGATTCAAGGTGTCTAAGCTTAGGTTAATTCTGTCTAAACCAGCTTCTTCAAGCCTCTCAATAAGTCTCCTTGAGAAGGGAGCTCCATGCGTTTCTAGGGCAACTGTTGAAACCCAACTACTCCTCTTAAGCATGGAAACAAGCTCTATAATCCATGGATACGTCAGGGGATCACCTACACCGTCTATTAATGCCTCGACAGCTACACCTTTTAGCCGAGCTACGCGTTCAACCCATTCAACGAGCCACTGTGGCTCAACGATGAATTCTGCTTGTCTAAACCTACTATGGGGGCCAGCATCTACACTACAAAAAATACAGCTAAGGGGACAAAGGGTAGTTGGTCTAACTTGTAACACGTTAGTCCCTCTATCAATTACGCCAATAAATACTGTGCCCATGAGTGGTGCAGGCTTCTTGACAAGGACTAGAGGCCTACCCCACACGTAGCCGCGTATCTGGAAACCCAGTTCTTCTATGGCCGTCTTTTGCACGGTTACTCTTCCAAACTAGTGGACGCTTATGTTAAAGCCCCTTAATATAGTAGGTATCCTAGTGTGTAAGTGAGCCCTCTTTCGCCATGACATCATCTATTATGGTTGAGGAGTGTCTCAGACAGTTAGCAATGCCTTCGCGAGGGACTAGTTCAGGGCAGTTACTTATCGTGAAATCGCATCTTCCCTCAAGGAACTCTTGTAGTTTACAGGGCTCTCCACGTACACGGTTCTCCATGTAAACACAGCGTGGGCCTGCATACGAGAACAGTTGAGGATGGAGCATCACGAGTTTCCTCCAAAGTAGCCATGCGGCTAGCCTTATCTCCCATTGTGCTCTTGAACACATGCGTAGAGGGAGAAAGCTTTCAATGAGTTCACGTGCATTCATGGTAACAATAACTCGTGTCCGTATAGCGAGTGGTAAAACGAAACGTGCATCCTCTTTCGCTACACCACGAGCAAGAAGCTCGTAGTAAGTCCCTACTGAGTCCAAATACCTCGCTGATACCTTGACGAGGAGTTCTTGATTTCTAAGAACTCGTGGTGGGAACACGAAAGCAGCACTAAGCGTGTTAACAACTTCATCTAAGAGCATGTTGAGTCTTGAAGAAACCTCCTCGACTACTTCAATGTAAATGCTGTAATCATTTCCATCTCGTGGCCTTCCTGGACACCTCTTACCGGTTAGCTTACAAAGTTCGAGGACAGCTTTACGAAGAAAACCCTCAGTGTATCTCATACTCTGTTGCGTGTAACTAGCAATACGGTGGCGCACGAGCTGGTGACTACAAATACGGCTACACTCTACGAGGAAGGTATAGCTACAGTGTTCCAGTGGGCTCCCATGTCCACGGCGTACGAGCTCACGTATCCATAAAGATGCCTCATCCATACTCATAGCTAGCAGCTCCTTATGATCCTTCTTTGAAACAGTCATACGTGCGGCAGCGGCAACAATCCGTACACAATCATCGGTATACTTTAGTAAGTCGACAGTTACGGGGGGATGCACACCCGGTAACCCATAAAGCTCTATGTGGTGTAGGCCAGAACTTGCACCCGTCTCCGTAATACTCTCGTGGTGCTGATCTATTGTAGGGTGACCTGCTAGTAGTGGGTTGAAGAGAGCTTAGTTCCTACTATAGCTTCAAGCCTTGATTTACCAAGAATAGTAGTCCCAGCCCCAGCTTCAGCAGGCGTCTTAGACCGTTCAGCGATCAACCATAGACCATGATGAGCCAGAATATCTCTCAATAAAGCCTTACCCGATCCAAGGCTACTACGTAGACATTCCATTGGGGTCTTTAGTATTATTTCGGCTACTTCGTCATTAAGGAGTGGGGCATAAGCCTTAAACCCCATGCAATCGGCTAGTTGGAGTCCGGGGTATCTACCATAAACAATGTAGTGTAGTATCTTCCTTCTAAGCTCCAGGGAGTTAAGTAAATGCATGAACTCATAGCCTGCAAATACTTCATCTCCCCCATCGCCAAGATAAATGCATCTACATCCCATGGCAGCAGCTTCCTCGAGCACACGCAGGAATACAACGTCATTTCTCAACTCTATGTAATCATATCGACCAGTACAAGAAATCACAAACCCTGCTCTCGAAGCAATATAATTGTCATCTAAAGGTAAAAGAATATGCTCCAAGCCAAGGATTTTGGCCACGTGTATGGCATAGATTAAATCCCTAGCCAGCCCTCTAACATAGTAAGCAGTTAGAGCTCTTAGTTTAACTCCCTCCAATACAGCAGCTAAGGCTACCACGCTAGTGTCTATGCCTCCGCTAAGAGCAATACAGTCACAGTTTGTTGAGCGAACAAACCTTCTTACAGTACTGAAAACAGTCTCCCCTATGACATGGCAGGGCATGCACATGGTATACTTCACCAAATGCGTAAAATAAGGTAGTCATTGTAGACCTCTACGCTAGACCCACTATAGCTCAAGGCAGCCTTATGTAAGGGGCTTGAAACCACTACTGTATGGTACTCGCCGCGTTCGCCAAGAACATCAATGCCAGCTTTGCTGGCGTTTTCAACAAAACTATCAACGCTATTGCTGTCAAGTATTTTTCCGAGCCAATTCTTTAATCTAGGATCAACACCAACTATTAGTGCTCTAAAACCGGCCTCAACCTCTTGATAAAGGACCTCCATGGGCTCCATGCCCCACAATGGTTCCCGTAGCTTAGCACCAACAGCATTAGCTATGTCCTCCATATAGCGTAGATGATCCTCCACATAGACATCACCAGCGATAATAACAGTTGCTCCAAGCTGGGAAAGAAGACGTATTGTCTCATTCTTCTCCTTACCCTTTTGAAGCCTAGCAGTAACAACAGGTGTATTAGTCAACAGTATAGTCTCTATAGACTTGCCAAGGTTAACCAGGTGTGGGCTAGGCCTTGGAAAATCATAGACCAGTAACACAGCATAGTCTATTGGATGTGAAAGGTATGCTGCAAAGAGGGAATCCTTGCCCCCAGATAAGAACGCTACACGCACCAAAGCTTAACACCACTAGCTTACACTACGACCTCTCACCACGCGTTAGAGCAAGGCTATAAACTCAGCCTCGTGATACACGCAACAATGTACTCCAGGTATGCATTACAGGACGGAATGATAGTCGGGCAAGGGTCATTGGTTATTGGGGTGTCTTTGTTGGAGAGTGCACGTAGTGTAGCAGTGGTGTTAGAGCATGGAAGATGTGGTTGGGGGGCTTGTTATTTTTGTGGATGGGGCCGTAAGGAGGCTAAAACTAGTCTCGAGGAACTGGAAAAGAAGTATGTGAACACTCTTGAAAGATATCGAGGCAGAGCGGAGATAGTAAAGATATTCTCCTCTGGTAGCCTCTTGGATCCTAGACAATTTCCACTAACCTTCGTACGCTTCCTCATAGAAAAAGCGTATAGCTATGGTTTTAGAGAGGTAGTCATTGAGTCTAGACCGGACTATATAACGCCAGAGATACTTAGAGAAATTAATGTAAAAGGCATAAAGATAACAGTAGCTATAGGCCTTGAAGTAGCCGACAACAAGGTTCTTGAACTGCTTAATAAAAATATGCGTGTTAGCGACTATATTCGTGCAGCTAATCTTCTTCGCGAAATGGGTTTCGGTGTACGGACGTATGTGCTAGTAAATCCGCACCCACAACTCTACCGCAATAAAGAGGAGCAGCGAAGACTACTACGGGAGACGATAAAGCTCGCTCAAAGTTATGCAGATAGTATAGTCGTGATCAATACATATCCGCATTCGGGGTCACGGCTATTTAACGACTGGTTAGAGGGTAGATGGAAGCCTCTAGATGAGGGAGAGTTTAGAGAACTTGTTGAATCCGTCCTAGGGGAGTTAGAAGCGGAGAAGATAAGTGATAGGATCTATAAGTTGGGTTCGACCGTGATAGAGATTGATCATAAAAACTTTAACTTTAAGCCTAGGATACCGAGAAGTAAGCGTGTCTTCCTGCGAGGGGTTGGAAGAGAAATCCTAGAACATTCTCATTTCCAGGTATGGCAAGACTATATAGTTCGTTTCTACAAGCCACCTAGCGGTAAGGTATATGCTCTTCTCCTACCATGTAGCTACCGTAAACCCTACAAGCGGTCTAAAACACATAAAGCCATCTTGTCAGCGATAAGCGGGTACCCTTGGTTCAATAAGCTACATTTGATTGTGGTCTCTGTGCCAGGTGTTATACCCTACGAACTCCACGACCAATATCCCTTTACTAGCTATGATTGGCCAGAATGGCTAGAAACAGAAGAAGTGAAAAAAGACTATATCGAGGTCACTAAGGAGAGAATTAAAAACTATCTAAGAGCGCATGGCCACCACTATAAGCTATTCTTCGCATACTTCCATTTAGAATCTGAGACCCTCGAAGCAATAAGGCAAGCATTCCAACAGCTCGGAATCGTAGATAAGCTAATCATAGTACTAGACGAGGAGAGATACAAGACCATAAAGAATGAGTTAGGTAAGGAGCGTGTAGGTAGCTCTATACTACGTCATCCACTAGCACTGCAAAGGCTAAGAGAAGTACTCAAAGCTTATCTCGAAGCAACTGGTATCTAAACCATGCAGGTGGAAACGTAGGGCTTTATGAAGAAAGGTTTCAGTCACGGGGCTCTCTCTTGCTAAGCTTCACGAGTATATCCTTAATCATATTTAGTATTGATTCATCTAGTTCTATTTCGCCACGGGCAAGAGCATCATTTATCCATTCTTTGACAGAGTTATCGGCCAGGAACCCAAACACTATGTAGGCTTTTATTATGCCCTCGTGTGTTTCTGCAGTCTTTATGACGTCTTCAAGTATCTTGGGATTAGGTGCTTCAACGTAAAAGACTAGGAAGGCCGGTTTGCCAACATCGTATACCTCGAAACCCAGGTTTTCGAGGTGTTTACGTACTTCACTCCTCTTTGGTTCCTCACGGTAATGTGGGGCTACGAGGATGAATCCGGAAGCAAACGCCACACCATACACCTCCTTCCATACCGTATAAGGTGGCGTTTCCCCTCTTTATAGGAATAGGAGCCAGTGTCTTGGCCTCCTATGTTTTCGTCTTCTTGGTAAGGGGGTTTAGAGATAATACCTTGTATGGACACACCTCCACGCATCTACCACAGTTAAAGCACCTATAGTCTCTGACATCCCTTCCAGCATTGATATAGCTAAGTAGGTCAATACTCACTGGACACGCAAGACTACATATATTACATCCCCTACACCTCTCAGCAGCGACTACCCTTACTCGAAGTGGGCTGTATTTGTTCATCGTGAATCCGTAAATAGCGCCTATTGGGCAGACGAAGCGACACCAGAATCTCTTTATACCGAATATGTGCTCAGCAACAATGTTTAAGGCAACGGCAAACAATGTAGTAGTAGTCCATGCTAAGACTAATCCTATCGTTGCGCCAGGGATATTGTAGAGAATGCCTACAAGTGTTGCGGTAAGCTTTGTTGTACCAGCAACTGGTGATATAGTAGTAAAGAATGGCTGACCCAGTATCAGTGAAAGCACAAGATAGACCACTATGAAGACTAGTGGGATTCTCTTCTCCCAGCCACGGGATACATGGGGCCTAGTAAGTCTTGCTGCTCTTGGGCTAGAGAGTTTGCGTTCGAACAAGCTAAAAATGATATCCATAGGGCAAACCCAGCCGCAAAAGAATCTACCTAGAACGCTATAGACTCCTACGACTACGAGGACAGCAGTGATTGACTCGAAGCTGGGACTCCATGTTGCAAGGGTTTGTTCTAGCCAAGCAAATAGATCCATTAGGGGAATAGTGCGTAGTATACGGGCTGAGGCAAGACTACCCTCAATAATTAGTCCTGCTAGAGGAAGTTGTATAGTAAAGAGAATGAGAATTGTGAGCTGTAGTATACGTCTCACCAGAGTAAAACGGCCACGAGGAGGGATGCCACGCAATAATAGCCAGAGCCGTCTCGCAAACCTCCTCTTTGGGGACATATGGGGACTTAACCTCCAATAACTAGTTTCAATGCGCTACTTGAGCTCTGTCACAATTTTCTCCTCAATGATACCCCTACGGTTCATGATGAAATCGGTGTTTATGGCTGTCCTCCATGTTGCTTTGTATGGGTCACTACGCTCAGTATTGAGTATAAGTTGCAGATACTCGTCATAGCTTATACCTAAGCCCTTGTAGTTACGTGTTCTCCTCTCATATTCTTCAATGGGAAGCACGTGTATAGCTGATCCAACTATGGGACAAGCTGGTACACACAGTCCACAACCCGTACACTTTTCTGGCCTAACTCTCGTATGTACACCCCACTCATTATAAGTGAACTCAAAGACCTCGCTCCCAAATGGGCATGCCTTAGCACAACTCTTGCAGTCACCGCTATTCCATGCCCAACAAAGATCTGGATCGATTAATGCAACCCCCATTCTCACCTCTTGGGGTTTTACCTCCTCCAAGGCACCCGTAGGACAAACCTTTGTACACTCCATGCATAGTGTGCAAGGATAGTTCATTATGTCGTCGACGACGGGTGTGCCGAGCCGTCTCAGATCGTTGACAACCCCCAATAACCTAATAGCGTGGTAGCCCATGTAGGTGCAAGCATAGTAGCATAAGCCACACCGTATGCACCTAGCATAAAAG
>JALTZQ010000082.1 GCA_027046105.1 Pyrodictiaceae archaeon | reverse complement strand
GTCTGCTAGTGGCATACTCCTAGTGTGTATTCTTAGTATTTCTAGTCTTGCCTTTTTATCTGGTGGAGGAACATATATGAGGCGATCAAACCTACCAGGACGAAGCAAAGCAGGATCAAGAATATCTGGTCTATTAGTTGCTGCTATGACAACAACGTTTCTCAACGGCTCTATACCATCCATTTCCGTCAATAATTGGTTTACAATACGGTCAGTTACACCACTAGTGTCATGCCTTACGCCTCTTGCTGGTGCTATTGAGTCTATTTCATCGAAGAATATTATTGCTGGAGCCACTTGTCGAGCTCTACGGAATATCTGACGTACCGCTTTCTCTGATTCTCCTACCCATTTGCTTAGTATTTCTGGTCCTCTTACTGCGATGAAGTTTGCTCCACTCTCAGTAGCAGCAGCCTTAGCAAGCAAAGTCTTGCCAGTACCGGGTGGGCCAAAGAGGAGAATGCCCTTGGGGGGTCTTACACCCATGGATTCGAACACGTCTGGATACTTTAGTGGCCATTCAACCGCTTCTCTTAATTGCTGCTTAACCTCCTCAAGACCGCCTATGTCCTCCCATTTTACTTCTGGAACTTCAATGTATATTTCGCGTATAAGGCTTGGCTGAACATGCTTCATTGCTTCAATGAAGTCGCCCATAGTCACCTTTAGCTTCTTTAGAACTTCTGCCGGTATTGGTTTATCTAGGCTTATAACACCACTCTTAATGAACCTCCTTAACGCGCTCATAGCAGCCTCCTTAACTAGTGCTGCTAGGTCAGCACCAGTGTAGCCGTGGGTCATCTCAGCTATTCGATCAAGGTTTACAACATCATTCTCACTACATATTCCTTGCCTAGCATCCTCCTCACTACATAAAGGGACATTCCTCGTATGAACTTGTAGTATCTCCTTTCTAGCCCTCTTATCAGGTGGCCTAATCTCTATCTCTCTATCAAATCTACCCGGCCTACGTAGAGCAGGATCTACGGCATCTGGTCTATTTGTTGCACCTATGACTATTACTTTTCCTCGCTCCTTGAGGCCATCCATTAGTGTGAGTAGTTGTGCCACAACACGTTTCTCGACTTCACCAGTAACTTCTTCACGGCGAGGCGCTATTGCATCTATCTCGTCAATGAATATTATTGCAGGTGCATTCTTTTCTGCTTCCTCGAATATTTCTCTAAGCCTTTGCTCAGACTCACCATAATACTTACTCATAATCTCGGGGCCATTGATCGCAATAAAGTATGCGCCTATCTCGTTAGCTAACGCCTTAGCTAGTAGGGTTTTACCAGTACCTGGTGGACCATATAACAGTATCCCTTTGGGGGGTTCAATACCAAGATGCTTAAACAACTCAGGATGCTTAAGCGGTAGCTCTACTATCTCACGTATCTTCTCCTTAGCCTCCTCTAGGTCACCAATATCCTCCCAAGTCACGCGCGGTATACGACGCGCTCTTATCTGGTCTTCACGAACAGGCTCTTCTCTTATACTCAAGTCTGTAGTTTCCGTTATGTAGACGTATTGGCCTGGTTGTGTTGATGTAACTACTAGGCGTATTTCACTACCAAATAATGGTATTATTACTACTTCGCCTCTACTTACTGGTTTCCGGAGTAGGAATTCTCGTACATACTCTACAAAGTCTCGGCCAAATCTTATAGGTTCTGTTGGTGCTAGCACTACTCTTGAAGCTGGTTGTACCACTGCTCTACGAATAGTTACTGTATCACCGATACCTGCACCAATTGCTTCGCGAATATAACCATCAATACGAATAATATCCTTATCCTCCTCGTCTGGTGGTAGTGGCCATACCTGTGCTACAGATATACCGCGAGGCCCCTCAATCTCAATGAAGTCACCAACCTCGACACCAAGACTTGCCATAACCCTCCTACTAATCCTAGCAATCTTACGACCAACATCACGACTACGAGCTTCAGCAACACGAAGCTGAGTCTCTCTCGTAGACACTGGCTTGCACCTCCAAAGGGAGGGAAAGTAGGATATAGTCCCCTTTAAATATAGAATCTTGAGTAGGATAATTCTGTCCATAAACTAGCCCTAAGGGAGGAAGGGGATCAGTCTTTGGGAGATACCACATTGGCTCAATATTGTATTGCTAGCCTTCGGTAATCCTGGCCTTCATCATTCTACCTTGACTATAGAGGTTGCTCCCAGTACTGGAACATCTTAGTACGACGTATCCTAAACATTGTCCTCTCTAGGAACTTGTATACTGTGCTATGCTGGCGGCCCTGTATTAGCATTTCTATAGCCTCTTTTGCTACGTTGGCCGATTCAAAGTCACCTATTATTGCAACATAGTTGTCGTATACTGAGATGTAAGTACCAGTCATTTCTTCTATTGTCCTCCTTGCACGTCCCTGTTCACCAATTATCCTTCCCTTAACGCGTTGCAGATGGTTAGGTGCATCACCAACATACTGCTTAAGATCTATAACGACTAGCACTTGGTCATCATCTAGAACCCTCATTGCGCGATCCGGGCTAAAACCGTATGCAATGGCTCTAACAAATTCCTGTGCCTTCATAACCATGTATGGTGGTACATCAGGAGCTTCTGGCTCTATTATTACCATGCCACTACTACTATCTATAGTGATTTTTGTCCTTGTTCTCTTCATAACCTCTAGCTTGACTCTACCACCCTCACCAATCAGTACACCTATGCGATCAGGCGGCACTTTAGCGTAAAGTCTAAGAACACCCTGCAAGCTGCGAACGGGAATGGACATGTTCACCGCTTGGCTTTTGTTTCCAGACTCCTTGTTTTGCACTCCACCCTGTTGCATGATTTCACCACTACTAGAAGCTCCTCTGGCCCAGGTATATCTAGACCAGCTTGTTTGGAAAAGAACCTATAGATGTTGTTGATGTCGTGCTTAAGAAAATCCTCCGCATTCGGGTGATCTAGAGTAACCGCTTGCGCAACATCAATTATGTAAATTTGCTCATCCAGTAACATAATATTATATTCACTAAGGTCTGCATGCACGAGTCTAGCACAACAATAGATCTTGCAATAGTTGTCGAGAATCTTAGCGAAAATATCTTGAAGCTCATCTTCATCAAGTTCACTATAAACCTCGTGCAGAAGGGGTGCACGTAAACCGTCTCTACCAATAAACTGCATTACAACAATATTCTGGTATACAAGGTATGGGCGAGGAACCGAGACATAGACCTCCCACATCCTCTTAAGATTCCTAAACTCCTTACGAGCCCATGCAAAGAAAAGCTTCTTAGTACTAGTCGTGTCAACATCTTCGAAACGAGGATCACCCAATAAATACTTCTGTATGCTTTTACGGAACTCCGCCGTGACTGTAAGATAAATCTTGACAGCATATTCTGTACCATCTCTTCCTACCGCACGATAAACCCTAGCTTCTTTACCAGCACTTACAACACCAGCAAAACGACGAATACGAAGACGACGCATAACCTCATATGCTGCCATTAGAGTTTGGCTGTCCCACACCTCTTCGACAGTCTCGAGGAGGTCCTTATCCTTAATCCGCTTCTCCCTGCGACGTCCCACAAAAACACCTCCCCAAAGACATAACGGCACCCTAGAAGGCAGTATAGTTCCCGCTTAACTATGCTAATTCTTCAGCTAGCTCTAGAAGCTCCTCTGGCACAATACCCTTCTCCACAAGCACTTTTACCTCGTCTTTCGCATACCGATATATAACGTCTGCTCGATCTGGCTTAAAGTCCCAGGGTGCCGCCAAAACTATATCGCCTTCCCTCATCCATACACGTCTCCTCATACTACCTGGTATCCTTGCTTTTCTTTGGACGCCATCAGCACACCTTATAAGAAGATGGTCTGCACCAAGTAGTCGCTCTACTATACATATCATCGTACCCTCTTCTGGGTTAGGCAATGGTATGTCCCTGACGCTTTTTTCTTCCTCAACACGCTTTCTCTTCCTAGCCATAACCTGGTTTCACCAGACTAAGTAGGGGAGAAGGACAGGTAGGCTATAATAAAGGTGAAGGCCACCAACCTCAGCAAGATTAATGTATATATTGGTGTGCTCTCTCAAGGAATTCTTCGACAATTTCCTTTATACTTGGACCCTCTCTAACAATGAGCTCATATGACACCCGTACAACGGGCTTCTCAATTTCAATCATTTCCTCTATGCGTGCTGGTGTTGCTACAACGACGACCTCAGCAG
>JALTZQ010000081.1:1918-4265 GCA_027046105.1 Pyrodictiaceae archaeon | reverse complement strand
GGGCGCTGGTGCTCGCGCCCTCTATGTGCGCACCATACTCCTGGCCAACCGGCTCATGGAGGACGATATGGTGAGGGAGCTTCTCGGAGGCCTCGGGCCAAGGATGGTGTTTGACACCGAGTACAAGTTTAGGCAGGCACTGTCCAGGCAAGGCCTCCCACACACAATGAGCTTCTAGGGCTCCTCGAAAGCCTCTACACGGGGCAGGCGTACGGCGCCCTGGCTCTTCCTCGCCTACCCAGCCCCCGTAAAGGGCGACTGTTAATGCCGGGATCAGGGTTTAGCTCTGGCGTTGAAGCTGTGAGGGTATAAGGGTGCTGTTTTCAAACAGCGAAGAGCCCGGGTGGTGGCTGCTATGGTCCTTCTACCTGGCTATAAGTGGCTTGAAGTGGTGCCTGGCAGGCGTGATGGAAGGCCTACCGTAAAGAGTACGAGAGTATCCGTTGACGATATTCTAGACATGCTTGCCGCTGGCTGGAGACCCGAGGAGGTTGCTGAGGAGCTCGATATACCGTTGGAGGCCGTGTACGAGGCGTTAAGGTTTGCATCTAAAGTGCTGAAGAGGGTTACACTAGTTGCTGAGACTCCTAGCCAATGAGAATATACCCAAAAGGCTAGTAACCCTCCTAAGGCGGTATAGCGCGGACGTTACCCGTCTACAGGACCTAGGCATCCGGGGTATTAGTGATAGGGAGCTGGTTGATCTGGCTAACAGGCTTGGGAGAGCGATACCGACAAGAGACGACGACTTCACGCTACCAAGCCTCTTGTCCTTGACATGGTATGGCGTAATCTATATCGCCTACCAGCCCCCGTAGGAGCGATGTACACAGGCTAGCTGAGAGGATAGCCTCCATAGTCGACCAGCTAGAGCCTAAGCCCAGACTACTTATAATCGTAGAACCAGAGTACGTAGAGATCCATGAATAGCACTTTCGAGAGGAGTGTCACGGGTCAGGGTTACTGTTGAGGTTGAGGTTCCGGAGAGGGGACGAAGAGGATGTCTATAGGGAGGAGTTCCGCAGGGAGCTGGCTGGGAGGATGCTAAACGTGCTCTTGGACCGGGAGGTGGAGCCAGCCAAGGAGGTTGTCGTGGAGACTCTACGCGAGAAGCAGAGTGAGGAGAAGGCGTAGCCCGCCGGGTTACCCCTTTCCGGCCGCCTAGGCAGGTAATGGCGGCGTTCGATAGTGTGGCGGGGCCCAACGGAACTAGGGGATCCGGGACCACGTGGCTCCGAAGACCTGTACAACAGATAGGGATGTTGCAATATTTCATGAGGAAATGCAACATGTGCTCAAGCATGAAAGCCTAGGGTGGATTATCGTGGCTGATAATTGGCAGTGTTTAAGAGAACAAAAAGCTTAGAGGCTTTGCCGGACTATAGATAATGTTGGAGGTAGACATGTCTAAAGCGATTAGGGTGAGATATGAGAAAGGCGTGCTTAGGCCTCTCGAGCCCCTAGCGCTGAGGGAGGGAGAGGAGGTAGAGGTCATTATCAAGCGTAGAGTGTTCAGCGAGGACGATTATAGAGAGGTAGAAGAATTCCTCAGAAAACTTCCCCAGGGCAGAGCGGAGCTGCTAGATCTGGTGGAGGAGCTGTACCTTGAGGAGGCTCTTCGTTGACGCCAACATACTCATACGCATAATAGTTAACAAGGAACATAATCTTCTCAAATACCTGGTGGGGACAGAGCCCTATACCTCAACGCATGTTCTGGAGGAGGCAATGTATAAGCTCATAGCACTTTCTATTATGGAGGTAGAGGGGCCCGTGAATGCATACAAGGTGAGGAAACTATTCGAGAGGGGAGTAACGGAAGACACCATTAAAGCCAGACTTGCTGGACTCAACAAGATAGCGGAGAAACTTAACATAATCCCACCGACCTATAGCGACTTCGAGGAAAGCAAGAGGATAGCCTTGGAGTATAAACTATTACCAAGCGATGCCTTGATCGTAGCGATCATGGGCAGGGAAGAGATAAAAGAAATCCTAACAATGGATAGTGATTTCAAGCGGATATCCTGGCTGAAAGTTATACCCTAAGACCTTGTCCGGGGCTGAAACGCCTTAGACGGCGCGATTACGTGCTCATGGTTCTCAGACCTAAGATAAGTTTCAGCCATGTTTGCGGCCTCGGCGACCGATACATTCCACGCCCGGATTAACGATAGCAAGGAAGTGTTTGTGGCGGGCCCGCCGCGGGTTTGAAACCGGGACCACGCGGCTCCGGAGGCTGGAACTACATTAACGACTGTTTCCACCAACTACGTGAACGGATACATGGCGCCTCTGTATCGTCATAGCTTGAGCCTCTCCTAGCTGGAAGTGGAGACATAATTAT
>JALTZQ010000081.1:0-1908 GCA_027046105.1 Pyrodictiaceae archaeon | reverse complement strand
TAATTATACCGCCCGCCTTGGCATGGCTCCACTCAGACGGGGGCAGGCAGGTCGTTGTCCTTTTGCGAGAACCCATGGTTTCTACCGGTCTCCCGGTAAGTTTCACTACCTTTTTCTAGACCGGGTTCTCGCTTAACAAATATAGTTATTATTAGGCGAAGGCTCCTTAGTTTTACCCTAAGGTAAACCTGCTTTCCTAGGCCGTTGAGTTTTATAGTGGTTGGGGAGGTACAATGAGAGTCGCATTATGATGTGAATCAATACATACAAGTGTCTGTCCCAGCAATTGATGCAAATCCAGGCAATGATAGTAAGTCTTTCCACCTACTCTCAAGGTATTAGGGACAGTACTGGCAAGTGCAATCAAGCTGATGCCGTCAGAGCGACAGCAATGCATAAGGCAGTACAGAGAAATAGGATCTTTTCAAAGCATAAGTAATCGTTATGTTAGGTAGCTTTTAATGATTGGAATGAAGCCATTAGTCGAGCAAGGTAAAAGCATTAGGGTCTCGTGAGCCCTAGCTATACCTGGGGCTAAGGGAGTTGTCCAAGGTTGTACGTGTGCGGTATGAGAAGGGTGTATTGAGGCCTCTCGAGAAGCTGGACTTAGAGGAAGGCGAGGAGCTAGTCGTCTTCATACGCAAGCGCAGAGTGAGTAAGGTCCTTGACAACTATGTTGGAATGTTTGGTAAGGCTGACGTCGAGGAGTTGAAGAAGTATGAGGAGGAGGCCCAGGCACAGTGAACGGGATATTCATAGACACCAGCATATTCTATAACATATTGTTCAAGACTAGCCTAACCCAAACAGCCCGGAGACTCCTGGAAGATCACGAGGATAGGAAATTCTACACAAGCCTAACCGTAGTAAACGAGCTACTCTACATCGCTACGAGGAAATACTATCAGGCTACAGGAGAGGTCAGAGGACCTTATAGCCTACGAAGACTAATAGCGGGTAAGGGATATCCTAAGCTTATTGTTGACGGAATACATAGGCTACTGGAAGATCTTGAGGTAGAAGTTCTAATAGAGAATGTAGTGTATCAGGATATGATAGAATTTGCTAACCGCCTAAAACTCCTGCCAAGCGATGCCATTATAGCTTTAACGTGTAAACACTACGGCATAGATACTATTCTCACCTTCGACGAGGACTTTAAGAGAGTACCATGGCTGAAAGCGATCCCATAAATTCTTCATCGCTACTCACAGCTACTATAGATGTGGCATAAATGAAAGACTAATAACATGTGGCTGAGAGGGCAGGTGTATGATTTGTGCACCTAGATAAGCTCGTAATTGCTCTACAGAGGCTCCACAAGATACTGAGCCAACACCGTGTTAAGTACATAGTCATTGGTAGCCTAGCAGACTATCTTCTAGGAGCCTCGACCGTTAAGCCGAGGGACATAGACATACTAGTAAGTGCTGAAGATGTGGAGAAGATAGACATCATAGCCCAGGCAGGGCAAGATATTATCATTGTGAGACCAATAAGGTATCAACAAGGTGACGTAATAAGGGGATTGTATGGGAAAGTTCTACTAGATGAAGTTACAGTTGATATTCTAGCTGATGTGCTGCTAAGATACTCGGATAAATGGTCACTCATTACCTACAAAAGCCTCCTTCCATGCACCATAGAGGTAAGATTAGCCGACGCAGTAGTTGCGAGAATCCCGTGTCCCGAGATTCAAGCTATAGCTGATAGAGCGCTAAGCAGGCTAGATAGAGTAAAAGCTATTGAAGACATTGTGAAGAGGAAGAGAAGCGAAGTAAGGGTAGACTACTGCCTCTTGACGGTCAGTCACTGATTGTATTGTGGCGGGCCCGCCGCGGGTTTGAACCCGGGACCACGCGGCCCCGAAGTCCCACACTTATAAGGAAACGTCCCAGAAGCTGATCG
>JALTZQ010000080.1 GCA_027046105.1 Pyrodictiaceae archaeon | reverse complement strand
TGATGGCATTAATGATGCACCGAGCTTAGCTCAAGCAGATATTGGTATTGCTATGGGAAGAGGTACGGATGTAGCCAAGGAGGCAGGCGACATAATCCTAGTTAGGAATGATCTTAGAGGGGTTGTTGCGGCTATAGAGGCCGCTAAAACCATTTACCGTAAGATAAAGGAAAACTTGTTATGGGCGTTCATCTACAATACAACTCTCATCCCAGTAGCAGCTGGCACATTATACGGCTACGGGATAGCGTTAAGACCCGAAATGGCTGCAGCAGCTATGGCTCTAAGCTCTATATCGGTTACACTTAACGCGTTAAGACTAAGGAAATGGAGGCCAAGAATCATGGCCAAACTAGGAGAGGCTCGCTAGAAGCTCTTAAAAGAAGAACCCCCTCATAGCTGTTAGTTGCTTTTGTTAAGCCTGGCTTTATCCTAGCCCTATTCTATCTCTTATGTAGCTATATTTTAGCCCCACGTCTACTATTTCAATAGAATTAATCATCTTACGTGGCACTACACCTCTGGGGTGTTGATGATTTTGAGCAGTGATGCTGAGATATATGCTGCTGAAGCACTACGTGTTATTGAGGAGGAGAGAAGCCGTAAGCCTAGATTATCTATAGACTCGAGGACTCTACGTATACTCGTGGAGGTCGTGAAAGCGGCTGAGGAGTTTAAGCCTAGTCAGCACGCTAAGCGTGTAGTCCTTGCACGTCACCGTGTCATCGGTACTAGTCTTGATAGGCTTGTAACAGCTGTATTCTATGATGTAATGAAGAGGCTTGGCCTTCTTGACCGGATTGTGGAGGACGTAACTGGTGTACCGAGCATACTCATACTTGATCCTTGGCTACGTGCAGCATTAAGACTAGCAGTGGACATAATAGTCTTCCATAGACCATCGAAGTCAACGTTAAGGCATCTACGGTGGGGGGTAGCAGACTACCTTTCAGCCAAGACCCACCCCTATGTAGGCATGTACTACTGGTCTGTCTTTGAAAAACTCCTTGACTATAAGCCGAGGCCACGAAGCATAGAGGAGCTCATGGAGTACAAGTACCTTCTCCCAGCATGGTTCATCAAGAGAATGATGGCTGAGCTTGGCCGTGAAGAGGCGGAGAAACTCTTTCAGGCACTGAATAGGAAGCCATTGATAAGTGTACGTGTAAATACGCTTAAGGCTACTGTGGAGGAAGTTGTGGAGGAGCTTAGGAGGGAGGGCAAGAACCCTATTGTTAGTAGTCGTGTACCAGTCGTAGTCAAGTTTGAGGGGCCATACGACTTCGATCATAGTAGGTTGTATCGTGAGGGTAAGATAATCGTGCAAGAGGAGGCCTCGGCTGCTGCAGCTCTACTTCTCGCACCAAGGCCTGGTGAGACTGTAGTGGATCTATGTGCGGCTCCTGGTGGGAAAACAACACACTTGGCAGAGCTTATGAGGAACAAGGGGAGGATATACGCATTTGATATTGATGAGGCTAGGATAAAGAGGATGCGAATGTTGCTTCGAAGAACAGGTACTGGGAAAATAGTCAAGATACTTATCGCGGATGCCAAGAAGGCGCCAAAGATCCTTGGCGAGAAGATAGCAGACAAGGTTCTCATAGATGCTCCATGCAGTAGTACGGGTACAATAGCAAAGAACCCTGAACTACGGTGGAGAATAAGAGAGGATGGCTTAACGGAGATTGTTGAGGAGCAAAGAAGGCTCCTTGAGGCAGCTGTAAAGCTACTTAGACCTGGTGGGCGCTTACTCTACACGGTCTGTAGCCTTTTACCCGAAGAGGGTGAAGAGAACATTAAATGGGCACTAGAGAATCTACCCGTGAAGCTCATACCGCTTAAAGCACCTTATACGCCCTCGAAAAAGCTACCAGGTACTATGAGGTCATGGCCCCACATACATGATACAATTGGGTTCTTCTATGCTCTCCTAGAGAGGGAGGAATGAAAAGATAAGGTATCATCATCTACTTCTTGGCCATCTCTATCAAGAGGCGGTGTATCCTAGTGTCGTCAGTAAGTTCTGGATGGAATACTGTAACCAACATGTTATCCTCTATTGCCGCAACAACCACTTTCCCGTTACTAGTTTGCAGCCTTGCCAATGGCTTTGTCGAACCCCAGTAGCGGGTTATTGCAGGTGCACGTATGAAGACTCCACGGAAAGGTTTATCGTTTAACCCTGGATACTCTAGGTGAAGATCTATTTCAAAGCTTTCCCGCTGTCTACCAAAGTAGTTTCTCACAACCTCTACATCCATAAGGCCTAGTATTGGCTGACTAGTTTCACCAACAGCACGGTCAACAACACGCTTAGCAAGCAGGATTGCTCCCGCACATGTGCCAAGAACGGGTACACCACTAGATATTGTTTCTCGAAGCTTCCCTAACAAGCCCGTACGAGAAGCCAGTCGGCCCATAGTAGTAGACTCTCCACCTGGCAATACAAGTGCATCAGCGTCTTCAAGGTGTATAGGCTTCTTAGCCACCAAGACTCTACAATCATAGCCAAGCTCTCTACAAGACCTTTGCACCATATACGCATGCTCCTCCACACCACCCTGTAACCCCACAATAGCAATCTGAAGCACCATACCACGCCACCCTATCCGCTACATACTGCATTTCTTAGACGCCACGGACTTGGAGTAGTTCTTCAGGCTTAAGTGTCCGGATATCAATGCCCATCATGCTCTTAGATTCGCTAATCATTCTCTGTGCCTCAGCAACAGTTTCCGGATCATCCCACATACTTGTAGCAAGGACTATTGCTTCAGCACGTTCCCTGGGATCGCGACTCTTGAATATACCAGAGCCAACAAAGACCCCATCTGCACCAAGCCACATCATGAGTGCAGCATCTGCTGGTGTAGCTATACCACCAGCAGCAAAGTTTACGACGGGTAGACGGCCAAGTCTTGCAGTCAACTCTACAAGCTCGTAGGGTACTCCATACTCCCTAGCTTTCCTCATCCTCTCCTCTGGTGATGCTGAACGTAGGCGTGATATCTCGGACATAATGGTCTTCATGTGGCGTACGGCTTCTGCTACGTTGCCTGTACCAGCCTCACCCTTAGTTCGTATCATTGATGCGCCTTCAACTATTCTACGGAGAGCTTCACCGAGCTCACGTGCACCATTAACGAAGGGTATAGTAAAGAGCCATTTATTGATGTGGTGCTTCTCGTCCACGGGCGTCAAAACCTCGCTTTCATCAATCATGTCAACACCTATGGCTTCAAGTATCTTGGCTTCATAGTAGTGGCCTATACGTACCTTAGCCATGACGGGGATAGTTATGGATTCCATAACCTCCTCAATAACCTTCACGTCCGCCATACGTGCCACACCACCACTACGCCTAACATCATAGGGGAGCTTGTCTAGCACCATAACAGACACGGCGCCAGCATCCTCAGCAACCTGTGCCTGCTCCACACTAGTAACGTCCATGCAAACACCGCCTTTCTGGAAAACGGGAAATCCATACTTCACTCGCAGTGTACCACGTTTGGGAATAGTGATTGTCTCTGGGAGCCTACTGGGACTATAAACAAACCATACCCCATCCTCGCGAAGCCTATCAGCAACCTCTGCAAGCTTGTAGAAGAAGTCAACAATAGTGTCAAACCCAACTTCGTAAAGCCTAGGTGTGTGCATGGGTAAAGGCTCTACAAGGCCCAAGACTAGTACACCAGGAAATGCTGGCTACGAAGAGATAATCTAGTATAATCACAGTATTGTACCACAATATGCTTAGCCCTATAAACAGTGTGTAGAAGGCGTACTATCCCTTGTAGACTAAGAAAGTAGATTCCTTGTCCTCATCAAGTTCCATGTCTAAGCTTAAGACCATAATCTAATGGTTAGTGCTTATGGGCTCGAAAAGGGTAATCAATACGTCATACTGGAAAAAGCATCAAGTTAAAGCATGATAAAAACGTAGTTAAGTGAGTCCGCGTTTCTTTAGCTCCTCTTCCCTTAATACACGACGTAGTATCTTACCTGCTGCACTCTTGGGCAAGTCGTCTCTAAACTCTACTTCTTTAGGTATCTTGTATGGTGCTAAGTGCTGGCGACAGTACTCTATGATGTCTTGTTCTGTTACCTTACCCTTACAGTCGGGCTTGAGGACCACGAAGGCCTTTATACGCTCACCGACATCAGGATCTGGTACACCTATAACTGCTGCCTCAACTATACAGTCGTGCTTGTAGAGTACTTCTTCGATTTCTCTGGGGTAGACGCTATAGCCTTTGTACT
>JALTZQ010000079.1:14680-18054 GCA_027046105.1 Pyrodictiaceae archaeon | reverse complement strand
GGTGGTAATGCAACTAATGCAGCAAACCATCCACCTATAGCCTTGAATTTTTTAGCAATAGTCTCCGCACCAACTCCCCCTATGGGATTGCTATGTAAATGTGCATCAGCAAACATTAAACCCGCCAACTTTTACACACCCATACACGGCATTGATGAATGATCTCGGCGCGGAGGTAAAAAGCTAGACACGTGATCATGGCCAATGAAGAACCGTGTGAGGACTGAGCTATGTCGCATCCCTCTCTTAGCTAACGAGCCACCATGGTGCAGTTACTAGGGGTTTAACAGTCCTTACTTCATGTTTGACCATTAATGGTACAAGTATTGAGGCACAGTTACTAATCATAATAGTATTGTCGATAATATTTAGTTCGCATGGACTAGAGCAATCACCGTCACCGACACTAATTACAGCATCTATGTCACTGAGGAGCATATCAGCTGTTTGACGGGCTATGCCATATTCTTCGGCAACAATGATAACTTTTCCCTCATCTACCAGGACTATTGAAGCAGTATTACCAGTTACATGTATAAAAGGTGAATCAATAGCTGACTTGGGCTGGCCCACTAGAATAGAAGCCCTACAGCCATGTATTCTTATAGTAAAATCTGACTTAATATAGCCAATAACATCCAAGCTATTGAGGAGCTGTGATACAGGGAAATACTTTACGTGAGGAACATAGTATATACCACAATTGCTTAACTGGTTATCAAAAAATTTAGTTAGCCATTCAGGTCTTGCCTCAATGACCGATAAACCTCTTTCACTCCATTTTTCAACGAGATCACTTGGACCGCAAACAATCCAGAAGATACCACGTCGTCCCCTACCCGGTAGGATGGGATCACTTATACCATATTGTCTAAGCTGAGCTATGGCAGGCAGAAGTAGTGGAAATACCGGGTTCCATGCAATAATCTTACACCTGGTCATCCATAGACTAGTTATTGCAGCAAGAGGTCCATTAACCATACCAACACTGCATTTAATCTCTCTTGAACTCTCTGCTTTGTCTAGGGGAAACGTGAAACGCAAAACATCCACCTATACGATAATACCGTTTATAGCAGGCATTATAATGGCTACTTTGCTAGTATTGACGGGAAGATATAGTCCTACGCCATTCCCCTACATAGAAG
The DNA here is from genome assembly GCA_027046105.1 of Pyrodictiaceae archaeon. Next base: position 16,906 of record JALTZQ010000079.1, on the reverse strand, counting down.
TTATAGAAACGTCATCATCAACTCTCCCTTACAAAACAGTTTTCGCCATGACAACCTTTGCAGTTCTATGTGGCCTTCTCTCCTCTAATAAGGCCTCATCAATAGCTATACTGGTCTACTATGGTTATACAGTAGTAGGCTACGTGGTATGGGTTTACCTTCATAGCTTGTCTTATATGAACGCAATAGCATATACAGTATTACTTGTTGTGCCAGAAGCAGCTGCAATAATGTATACCCTAAATAGCGTCTACGAAGGTAAACCAATAGTCGAGAAAATATCAAAACCATTAGTTGTAATTTTTGCAACTTCGCTTATACGTGGACTCGTATGGTGGCTCAAACTAACATAAAATCCCTTGGGAAGTAAGTACAAATAACCCTGTAATCCTCTTCAAGTACTCCTACACGTGGGCGGGCCCGTAGTCTAGCCAGGATAGGACGCCGGCCTGCGGAGCCGGTGGTCCGGGGTTCAAATCCCCGCGGGCCCGCCATATCCGGCGTTTCTCGTTTTCTTTTTCTAGGTAAAATACAATGTGATCATGCGAATGGGTCAACATATTATGAATTGGCCTGGGTATTATATATCGTAACATTATGGGTAGGCGTATATTTTGCTTTGATGAAGGGTAGCATCGCTGATATTGTGTGATGACCCCTAGTGTGTCTGAGCTATCTCACTATAAATCTCTTTTATCATTTTTAGGCCCGATCCCGTTAAGGGCACTAGTACTTTCTCGCCCTTATCAATGCAGTCATTCTCTAAAGCAGCATTTAGGGCTGGTATAACAACTGCACTGGTTGGTTCTACTACAAAGCCAAGCTTATAGAGTGTTCTTAGTCCCTCCCGTATCTTGTTATCATCCACTAATATGACACAACCTTTTGTTTCTCGTATAGCTTCCCTTGCCTCATTTAATCTTGGTGGATTAGGGACACGTAGGCCATCGGCTAGTCTTGATGTTTTACTATCGTGTTTTTGTTCACCGTAGACAGCACTATATAGTGGATGTATTTCAATGCCTTGAACAGCTATTAGTCGTGGGATGTACTCTACTAAACCCATTTTCTTTAGTTGTTTGAACCCGTGATAGAGGCCTAGTAGTAGTCCTGCAGAACCTACAGGAACTACTACGGCGTCTGGATGGAATCCTTCCTCAAATACCTCAAAGACTATTGTTTTTGCTCCTTCCACGTATAAGGGGCTCCATGTGTGTGCGACATAAAATGACTTTTGTGCCTCACCAAGTACTGCTTCAGAGGCTTCGCCCCTACTCTTCGTCTCAACAATTCTCGCTCCAAAAAGTTTAACAAGTAGCTTTTTTGGAGTTGGAGCATCTTTAGGCATATAAATTACTGCCTCAATGCCAGCAACCTTTGAGTAGGCAGCAACCGATACTCCCGTATTGCCGGAGGTATCCTCAATAACACGGGAATAGCCTATCGTCTTTGCAAGAGATATTGTAAGAGCGGTACCACGATCCTTAAAACTACCCGTGGGGTTAAGGTATTCCAACTTAAATCCTACTATCAAGTCTGAATAAGGTAGTATTCTTAATGGGGTTGCTCCTTCGCCTAAAGATACTGTGGGTGTGAAAGGTAGCAACGAAGCATAGCGTTGTAAACCTCGCTTATACTTATCTATTCTCCACTCAAAATCATAGTCGATGTCGAGGGGGGCACCACACCGGGGGCAACGCCAATGATACTGCTTTACCTCGGCATGGAATCCGCACTGCCTGCATACCCATTGTGCTCTCAATGCTCTTCTCCAAGTAGTAATAAGGTTGTACTATAGTGTAAAATGCTATACTGGCCACTACTTCTAACTGTGGGTTACGGATGACGAATTCCAGGCCACAAGACCCACAAGGGGTTGATGAAGGGATTAGCCAGCTGACACTATTAGAGCGCTGCACCCTCGGGCTTCTAGGTATTGCTTGTAATTCTCGCAGGGTTTTCGTACAAAGTATTTGTAGGGTTATGAGTATACTCCTTGATTCAATCAGGTCTGAGGCTGTTTTCTGTAGTTATGCAGCACTCAAACTACTCCTAGAGTTGTGTGTTCAAACATCATACTATATGCTTCAAGGTCTTAAAGAGGAGGAAGTTTTGAAAAGAATAGCAAAGAGAAGTAAGCATGCATCAAGCTTTAGCATGTCTATGATTAAGTTATTGAAGGGTGTGCATAAGTCCCGGAAGAACTGGCTGACTAGGCTGTATTTG
>JALTZQ010000079.1:915-14670 GCA_027046105.1 Pyrodictiaceae archaeon | reverse complement strand
TGGGTAAGACATGGGTACTTGACACAAAGCTATTCCTTGAGTCACTTGATGCCTGCTTATATTTACTATTGGTAGCTGGAGTTATAAAAGAGTATGACGAGGAATCTGCAGCGCTATGTAGATTTGAAAAGTCACTTAGATTGCTTAGACGCCGCAAGAAAATTGAGTAAACTGCCACTAATCTTATACTTTCTCTCCTCTCTTACGAGTCGATAGAGCTTCTCCAAGTTTATTTCTCGATATTCTAGGCCAAGTCCGTAAAGCATACTTAATGCTTGTTTACTTATTGAGGGTGCGATAAGGATGCCACGAATCTCAGCATTCTTATTGATTTTCTTAAAAGCATCTATGTAGCGTTTAAGCTGAAGGACAGCATCCCTACCTGCTGTTACCCGCTTTATTTCAATTACAACATATCTCCCCTTCGAATCCATTGCATAGAGGTCTACGAAACCCGGCTCTATAGGTTTCTCAACCCTGATAATACGTAAACCCGGCTCTATTAGTTCAGGATGCTTTGCTAGATAGTCACGTATCTCATGTTCATCGAGATACTCTATGAACTCCGCATGGTCACGCATATCTCTAACCAAGATAATTAAATCGATTCTATCAAACAATATCTCAAGCAGCTCACGCGGTCTTTCACGTATGCTACGTACTACAAGCTCATTATCTCTAGCCTCAATAGTGATGACTTTACTCTCTGGCTGCCAGTTCACGGGAGAATAACCTGTAGGCCTATGCACTAAAATTGCGCCATCGGGTTTAATAACTATTAACCGTTCACCTTTTCCGATCTTACTAGCCCCTCTTCCTTCATACACAACACTACAACTACCGAGGATGACAAGGAAGAGTTTATGTGTTACACCTTTCTCAATAAGTGATGCAGCCTTCTTTACATCGTTGGGTTTGTGTACCTCTACCTGCACAAGAGACTCCCTATATAGCTCGGGATATGTCAAAGTAATAAGTGTAGGATACCGTTTAACATACCATTACAGAAAGAAGGTTTAATCTCCAATAACTATTAGCACCAGTAATTACTTTTTAGGTACGTATATTGGTGCTCTACGGTTATGAGCATATTCAATCAATATACCTTCTTTTACGAGTCTACGGATAACCCTCTTGGCAAGGCTGATGGTCATATTATATTTCTCTGCTAGGAGGTATGGCGTCACATATTTCTCATTCACTACCTCTCTGGCTATTCTCTTGTAAAGTCCTTCGGGTATGAAGACTGTGAATTCTCTGGCTCGTTCAGACACTTTTATTCACCCCATACTCCTTGCACACTAGGACAAGACCCTTAATTTAAGACTCGCTGTCTTTCCCTATTCTGCGTAGCAGCCTATAGTATGCTTGTATGGGTGAACGCGTGTTGCAATCTGCTCTACAAATCCCAAGGGTTTTCATCTTCTCACAACTATATGTGTAATATTTTTTCATAGAGCCGCGTAGCCCAGCTAGGTGTTCAACCTGGTATCTTGTGACGCGTTCGTTGAAGTCGGGCAGGTTTCGAAAGAGATCCACAACGTCATCTATTGATGCACCAATTCTTAGCATAAAAGTTGCTATGGCAAATCTCTCATGGTGTGAAAGATGTTCACCATTTTCAAGCTTTGCTACTAGCTCCGTCATACAAGGAGGGAATGCAGATCTCTCAATAACAGCATCCCCGCTAACGTCTTGGTGCAATTTCATTTTGCCTTTTTGATTAATCCGTTGTCTACGGTACTTTGACAGAAACTCCTCCAACGTGTTTACATAGCGTGAGAGGGTATCGTTAACAAGCTCTACATCAAGTTTCATTACTTGTGCTATAATATAGTCCATGATGGCTTCCTTGATTAAACGAACACTCCTTTGTTTATCCATGTAAATGCGGCCTTTAAGTACAGGTAAATTAGTTGGCCTCCACGCCGGGTCCCCAATGAGCCTATACGCTACACGAACATACTCGACAAAGCTTATAGAGAACTCGTAACTGCGATAAATGATCATCGTGCCAACACGTGCTATAGGCTCACGAAGAGGTGGGTCATGGTATTGAATAGTTTGAAGCCCAACGCGTTTACCGACAGTTTCAACGACACTAGCGTCATCTGTGGAGAGTAAGCGAGCAGCACGTTCAGCTTCAGCCAATGCAAGCCTAGAGATCAACCACTTATCTCTTGATAAGCGGGCTAGTATAAGCGCTGTGTAGTAGGTGAGAACCTCCTTTTCTGCACTTCCTATGTGCTCAACTGGGATGCTGCCTAGCCTTATTGCATTCTTAACACGTTCCAAGCCTAACTCGAGATATTCTTGCCTATGAGTGAGGAAAAGGCCTATGTCATCTATACCAAACCTAGATTTGAGAATACTAGAAATATCCGCAAGAAAGGGGTACTTCCTTACATCAATAACTTGTAAGCGGTACATGGTACTTGGTCACCGAGGGCCCTCAAATAGGTGTCTGCAGCACCCTATCCATGATGATCATAGCCTATTGAGTAATACAATATATGGCTGCAGCCCCAATTAATAGGCAATGGATGGTGTAAAAGTATTGATTAAACAAAAAACAGCAATGACATCATTTGATATAGCAGCTGTTGTATATAGACTTCAACAAATGCTTCCCATGCGTGTAGTAAACGTATATGGTATTGAGGACTCGATACTAATAAAAGTGAAAGGAAAGCATGTCAGTGGTAATCTCATAGCTGAACCAGCAGTACGCTTCCATTTAACTAGCTATGATATTGTAGAGAAAGGGATACCATCCCCCCTAATAATGGGATTTAGAAAACATTTGCGTGACTCAATAATTACCGATGTTAAGCAATACGAATTCGATAGAATAATCTACATAGAATTCTCGAATAGTAGAAAACTCGTGGTTGAAGTGGTACCAAGAGGAGTTATTGCGCTAGTCGGTAACGACAATAAGATAATCCATGCGACTGAACAAAGGAAGATGAAAGATAGAGTAATTACACGTGGTACAAAATATACCCCACCACCAAGTCGGACAATACACCCCAACGAACTAGATGCTAGAATAGTAATGGAAGCTATTAAGCACGGACCCGACCTAGTTCGCGGACTTGTTCGTGGTATAGGTTATCCGGGCGAGGTAGTCGAAGAAGCATTGTATAGGATAGGTATTAGTCCCACTAGTAGCCCCAATAGTATCAATCTCCGAGACGCTGAACAACTAGTTGAAGTATTAAAAAGCATATACGATGAGTCACGTAATAGCGGAAAATCGTACATGATAATTAGTGATGAAGAGACTCCCCTGAGCATAACACCGTTTAATCCTATAGGGTTACGCGAGGCATATCAGTTCAAGATTAAAACCTACGATGATATTATGCGTGGATTTGATGAATATTTTGTAAGAGTGGCACGTTCTGCAATAGCAGGTAGCATCCTCAAAAAGCTCAAGGAAGAAGAGCAGAAACTTAATAGAGCCATAGAGAAAACACTCGAAAACATAAGGGATAACGAGGAAAAGGTTAAGCGTTTATCAAAAATAGCGGAGACGTTATCGCAGAGGATAAATGAACTCTATAAGATACATGAGTGTGTTAACAAGTTTCGCGAACAATATGGTTGGCCATTCATAGTTGGAAACTGTAAAAATGTTGTTGATGTAGAGCCTTCACGTGGTGTGTACAAGGTAACTCTTGGTGATGATATAGTAGAGCTTTACATTAGCGAAGACCCTTATGATCAAATAGTAGGGCTCTACAAGCGTATAGGCGAACTTCAAAGTAAAATCGAGCGTGCACAAAAGATTTTAGAGGAACTTAAGAAGAAGCGGAATGAGTTGGAGCGCAGCATAAGAATTGAATCTGAGAAGGTAAGGGCCCTCATAAGGCGAAAAGAATGGTATGAAAAGTATCACTGGTTATTTACGACTAACTGGCTGTTAGCTATTGGAGGTAGGGATGCTAGTCAAAACGAGTCAATAGTCAAGAGGTATCTTAATGACAAGAATATTTTCATGCATGCAGAGGTTCATGGGGGCGCAGCAGTAGTATTGTTTACGAATGGTAAAACACCACCAACGCAAGACCTTCGTGATGCAGCAACATTGGCTGCGTGCTTCTCTAAAGCATGGAAAACTGGTATAGCCTCTGTAGACGTCTACTGGGCATGGGGTAGCCAGGTATCGAAGTCTCCGCCTTCTGGTGAATACTTGGCTAAGGGCGCATTCATGGTTTATGGTAAAAGGAATTACATACGTGGTGTTGAACTAAGACTTGCTCTTGGTGTAAACATTGATAATGATGCACCAATAGTAATTGTTGGCCCAGAACATCTTGTCAGAAAACGTGCACTATACTATGCAATACTCATACCCGGTGAGATTGATCCATCGAAGATTGCTTCCAGGCTTCGTAGTGTCTTCCGAAAAATGGCCATAGAGGACCATAAAGCCTATATTGAAGCCTTGAGTAATGAGGAATTGCGCATGCGAATACCAGGCCCGTCAAGAATATTAACGATACGCAAAGGTGAGGCTATTGAGCCGCCCAGACCGCATAAGTGAAGCAGTAGAGTTCTTACGAGCACGTTTCTCGGCATCACTCTTACGCATTGTATTCTCGCTTATGGCTGGTACGGTATCAGCACTATTAGCGTTTCTCCCAGGCTTGGGCTGCATATTAGCAGTATTAGCCGGCGTATTACTGTATTATACTAGTAGCTTAGCTATAGCAAAAAAGTATACTATACTCAAGGGTAGAGCTGCATATACTACGGCTGTGTTTTCCTATCTTGCAGGTTGGTTTCTCACGTACATAATAGTCTGGAACCTAATCGTAGCCTTTCTCTCATCTTAGTAACTGCTTATTGAGCTTATATTCCTCATATGCTAGGCCTGTTGCGAGAAGCCGTGGTAGCTCTGGTGCCAGAAGGGGTTTTCCATTAACGAGAGGATATGCATAGGGTAGTTCAACTTCAATATCGAGGTTGTAGTCCCACCTTACTATTAACTTATAGCCTTTCACTACTGGAATTTCTTCGAGACTACGTCCTTTCACTATTTCGAGAGCAATATAAACTGCGCCATCAATGCTGAATTGCCATTTTCCGATATTCCTCTTTAGTGATTTAGGCATCCTAGATGACAAGAGTTGTCGTGTTCTTCCTCGGGGAGGATGATCACCTAGTATCCCACCTACAACGATGATATCTGCTCTTCTTGCTTCATGGGGCTTTAGTGTATCCTTGGCTTGGGGATCGAGAATGACTACTTTTTCAGGGGTAGAATATAGTACGCCTTGAAGCTTAACAATACTTTCACTATAACATGGTATTTTGAGTTCCCGTATTACAAGGCCGCATAATCCACTATGGGCATTTGTTAGTACTAACTTGTCTTTTGCAATGTTGGCTGCATGCTTATATTCAGCCCATAGCCACTTAGAAACTATGTCTTCGAGGTGTTCAATCACTATTAGGGGCCTTTTTGCTTTCATTCCAGAGCCTTTTTCTGAGGGCTTCAAGTGGTTCAAAGGGAACACCCATGAACTCTGCAGCAGAGACTACACGCGACTTATACTCGCTTCCTATAATCCTAGCTAAAACCTGTTTGTAATCCAGACTACGTGCCATATGGTGATCTACTATGAGTAGCTCGCTTACAAGCTTTGCAAGGTATGCGAGACTTTTCAATCCACGATTGATATCGTTTTTCGTAACCTTCTCCTCTCCGAAGTATATGGGAGGGCCACTGATAAACACAACGTCGGGATGCCACTTTTCTAACACACGTAAGGCAGCTTCGTTCATGGGTCCTTGCACATCGGAGGCGTGTACAAAGCGGTACCCGCAACACTCAATAAGGGTCATTATCACCTTGCCTAGCGACGTTCCATCGGGACCATGTGGTACTGGTGCAGAGATGGCAATAACGATATTATCGTCTAGTTTTATAATCCTGTTATCACCATAGATAACTTCGTCTGCAATGAGTTCTACTCCATGCTTCTTTAGAAACCTATGCGCTCTTAGCTTTTGACTTAAATTTATATCGAATAGGGGATGTTTAACTATCAACTTCTTTTTACTATAGACCCCTATATGTTCTTGACGGTATAAGTAATGATCATAGTGGTAATGAGATATTATCACTATGTCTGTGTCCTCAAGCTCTTTCATGATAGAGTATTGCACTTCCTCTAAACGTGCGATCTCGAGAGGATGTGGGGGAAGCCCATATCTTCGCGGTGCAAAACTTACACCAGGATCAATGAATATTTTGATGCCACCAGCCTCGACTACACAAGCCATAGATCGTACTCCCATACTATCGGCACCAATGATTTTGATCTTCATTTCCATATTATTGAACACCTCGAAGAGACATGGCTATCTCAGCGGCGGCCTCCTTATTCTCGTCATCTCTCCTTTGAGGGGAAGGTTCATCATCTGTTACTTTGCTTCCTCCACCTCTAGACCCTCAAATACCCATCTATATCTCTCATAAGTTCTTTTATCGATAACTATGTCATTACCAACAACGTAGAATCGTAGACCATCAAGAGGGTTTGGTGGTGGATCTGGATACGTTCTTAGCTCCATGGGTTTCTCCCTTCCGATGTAGATCCATTTCACTTTTGATGTTTTCCCTTTTTTCCCAGCGTACACTATTTTCCACCAATAGCGACCGATATAATAATATGTGCGTTGCTCGTTTCCAAAACGTTTAACGACTATATGGAGTGGTTTGAGGTAGTATCCAGCTGAGCGGATGAGAGTGTTATACCTATAAATTTCCTTTTTGTACTCCTCTATCATTTGTTCGATTACAAGACGCCCATTTTTCACGAGAACTTTCTTTCCCATATCCTTATCTCAACCTCTTAGAAGTGGTGGTCTCTTCTCTTGAACCTTTTTTCGAGCAGTTTCAAGTATTTCGTTAATCTTGTTCAAGAAGTCTGGGGGTAGTTTCCTGAAGAGTGGTTCTGGTTTACCTATACGGTGGCCTGGTTTGATAATTAATTGTGTTGGCGCCATCCATGGCTGTTCATGAACACTATCCTTGAAGCCAAGCATTCTCCATAGTTTCTCAGCAGTAGAGGGGATGAATGGCGCTAATAGTATGGCTAATGCGGCTACAGCGTTCACAGCCACATACATTATTGTAGCTGCATCGTTGGGATCAGTTCTTATCTTTTCCCAAGGAGCTCTTATATTAAGATACTGGTTACCCTTGCGTGCGAGCTCTGTTATAGCCTCAAGTGCATGCTTAAGCCTAAACTCTTCAATGAGTTTACCTACTTTAATAGGTGATGTAGTAATAGCCTCTATGTATTCCTTGTCTATCTTTGTGAATGTGCCGGGTTCTGGAACAATACTGTCATAGCGTGATTCTATGAAGCGTAGTACTCTGTGGACGAAATTGCCAATATCATCATTCATATCACTATTGACTATTCTAACAAATTCTTTCCAGGTGAAGTTTGTGTCCTTTGTCTCCGGCCTCATTTTTATAAGTGCGAATCTCCAGTAATCAGCGGGCAAAATTTCAAGTGCTTCATCTATCCATATTCCCCATCGTCTGCTTTTTGAAAATTGTTCGCCCTCGTACATAAGATATTCCGTCGCAGAAATATACCATGGTAAAACGTATGGATCGCCTGTAGCAATCATCATTGCTGGCAATATTATTGCATGGAATGGTATATTGTCTTTACCGATAAAGTATACTGTATGTGTCTCGCTATCAAACCAGTATTTTTTCCAAAAATCTGGATCCCTATGCCTTTTAAGGCCATATTCTTTTGTCGCTGAAATGTAGCCTAATAAGGCCTCAAACCACACGTAGATGGTCTTGTTTTCGGCTCCAGGGAAGGGAGCGGGGATGCCCCATTTATTATCTCGTGTTAGACTCCTTGGTTTAAGCCCCTCTTTGATCCATGTAAGACTATAGTTCTTGACGTTATCTGGCAGATTTGATTCCTCGAGCCATTTCTCTAGCTGCTCACTTAGCTTAGGCAGGTCGAAGAACCAGTGTGTTGTCTTCTTGAACTCTACACTACCGCCACAAATGGCGCAATGTGGGTTCTTAATTTCTGAAGGATGTAGTAGTCTTCCACAATTATCGCACTGGTCCCCATAGGCTTTGGGATATCCGCAATAGGGACACGTACCTACAACAAACCTATCGGGAAGGAACATTTTATCTCGTGGACAATAAGGTAGTATCTCCTCCTGCTTAAACACATAGCCATTCTCATACAATTTCATCATGAATTCACGTACAAATTCCTTATGTACATTACTCTCCGTCCTAGTATAGTTATCAAAGCTTATACCGAATTCACTAAACAGCTTACTAACGTACTCGTGTGCTTGATCTGTAAGCTCTTTTGGTTGAACACCCTTCCTTATGGCTTCAATCTCTATTGGTGTACCATGCTCGTCACTACCACTTACAAAGACGACATCTTCACCCTTCATACGCAGATAGCGTGCAAAGACGTCAGCTGATAAAATGGAGCCTATCAAGTTACCTAAGTGTGGTACACTATTAACGTAGGGCCATGCCGACGTAACTACCCACTTAGCCATAATCTTGATACCCCTAACCCATCCTAAGCCTCTAGAGAACCATGCACTTCTTGTGTGAATAAAAAGGCTTGTTTCCCCTATGTAGTTATGGCTATCTATGCCGGAGGTTAGTTGTAGGCGTGAAACCAGCTATACATGTGGCTGTCGGTAATTTGAACATTGATATTTACGCATATGTTCAGAGCCCTCTTTCAAAGGGTGACGTGTCATTAGTGAATGAGATGTTGATTGCACCCGGTGGTGCGGCAGCTAATTATGCTGTGGCAGCAGCTAGCATGGGGCATCGATCAATACTTCTTGCACATACTGGTATGCTTGCTAACAAGCTCGACATACTTGACACCCTGAGGAGTAAGGGTGTTGATACTAATTGGTTGATTATTCATGATGATGTTATGCCGGGAATGGTTTATGTCATTGTTGAACCAGATGGAGAAAGGACTATGGTAAAATATATTGGTGCTAACAGTTTACTAAGTGGAGTAGAAGTTGAAAGATTAATCGAGTTGGGATCTTTCCAAGTAATTCATTTTGCCAGTGTGAAGCCAGATGTAGTTTCAAAGGCATGCAGTATCTTACACAGAGCCCGTATAAAACCTCCTTATGCAAGTTATGATCCTGGGGGTAGTGTTATACGTAACAGTGCAAGTAGGGTAGTCAGTTTAATAGAAACGGAGAATTGTATAGATATATTGTCGCTGAATCTTATGGAAGCTAAAACCCTTACTGCAATAACTAATGTAACAAGCCTAAACGAGCTTATGGAGAGAATAGATAACTTAAAAGCGCTACTTGTAAGACTTGGAGCAAAAGGTGCATGCCTATTTACGCAAGATCAGGGGGTATTCCATGTGGAGGCCTATAAACCTCCAAAAGTCGTTGACACAACGGGTGCTGGCGATGTTTTCAATGGTGTATTTAATGCGTTTTTCGTAGAAAGTGGTGACATCGAGTTAGCTTTACGTGCGGCTAGCATAGCTGCAGGGCTCAAAGTTATGGAGTACGGTGCGCAACAATGTCCTTCAAGACATGTTGTCGAAGAGGTGATTAAGCGTGGTAAACAACCTAGAGTCGGGAGAGGCTGTCCTCATAAATTGTAAGCTCGATAATAGCAGCTATTGTGCAAAATGCTGTATTGAAACTGAAATGCCACTAACACGTGGAGACATAGAGCGTATAACAAAGTTAGGCTACAATGTGGCAGATTTTGTGGATTATCGCCAAGGTATTGCTGTTCTTCGAAATATTAATGGTCATTGCTTCTTTCTAGATCCTTCAACAGGTACTTGCAAAATATACCCCCATAGACCAGAGGGTTGTAAGCTCTACCCTCTCATTTGTGTACCTGGGAAAGGAGTAATAGTTGACGAGTACTGCCCACGTTCTTCAACAATTACACTAGAAATTGTGAGGAAATTTGAGGAACGTGTACGTCAACTTGTAAGAGAGGTGTACAAAGTTGAATGCTAGAGTGTAACTTGTTCTCCCTTCTTACGTTTAAGCATGATTCTATAGCTTGGCGTTACACTGCGTGGATGGTTTGCCTTGACTGCATTAAGTCTTCCTACGCTAGTATTTCTTGGTGTTTTCTTAATCTCTTCTGGATCTTGATAAGCTTTTTCAGCTATTTCGCGGAGTGCTTGTGCATAGTATTCAATATATTCTCGTGTCTCAGTCTCAGTAAACTCTATCATTAATGCTTCGTCAACTATTAGTGGGAAGTATATTGTTGGTGCGTGTAGTCCTTTATCAAGCAATGCTTTCGCTATATCCTCTGCTCGTACACCCGTTTCATCCAGTAAGGGTTTTGCAGAAAGAACAAGTTCATGCTTGCGAGGCCTATCAGGATCGAAGGGCAGTTCATACCCCTTAACATCCTTTATTAGAGCGATAAAGTAGTTCGTATTAATAACGCTTTGTATAGCAGCTTCTCTAAGCAGTTCACCTCCCATGGAAGCTATGTAGAGGAAAGCCTTTACAAGGGGTATTATATTGCCGTAGAACGCCCTTATCCTGCCAATGCACTTATCACACTTATAGTCCCAATAATACTTTCTACCATTGAACTCTATAAGTGGTCTAGGTAGATAGTCTACAAGTGGTCCCTTTGCACAAACGACCCCAGCTCCTGGCCCGCCACCACCGTGGGGTGCAGCAAATGTTTTATGGATGTTCAAGTGTATGATATCAAATCCCATATCGCCGGGTCTTGTTACACCCATTATACCATTGAGGTTAGCGCCATCATAATATAGTAAGCCGCCGAAGGAATGTACTATATCAGCTATCTCGAGTATCCTATCTTCAAAAATACCGAGAGTGTTCGGATTAGTTAACATTATGCCAGCGGTTTTCTCGCTTACTACACTCCTCAAGGCATCTAAGTCTACCGTCCCGTGTTGAGAGGTAGGTATTCTAATCACCTTAAATCCAGCCATAGCTGCACTTGCAGGGTTTGTTCCATGGGCTGAGTCCGGTATCAGCATCTCAACACGTTGGGGCTCACCACGGTCCATATGGTACTTCCGGATCATTAGTGCTCCTGCTAGCTCGCCAGCAGCACCAGCTGGTGGCTGTAAACTACACCTATCCATACCAGTAATCTCTACAAGCCATTTTTCAAGTGTATACAACATCTCTAGTAAGCCTTGTACAGTATCCTCATCCTGATACGGATGAAGTAGCGCCAGTCTAAGGTCGTTTGCAAGCTCCTCTATTATCTTAGGATTATACTTCATTGTGCATGAGCCTAGGGGTACGGGGCCGATATCAACACCGTAACTCATTTGGGAAAGACGAATGAAATGTCGTACAGCTTCAACCTCACTAAGTGACGGTAGTTCAAGTTTCGTTCGATACAGTTCACCTAAACGGTCTTCTGGTTTTTCGACAACCGTCTCTAACTCTTTGACTTCTTGTGCATATGGTATAATGTAGCCTTTTCTCATAGAGGTATATTCAAACACTAGTTTCTCATCCCATTTAGCTTGTCTAAACACGGTTTTCACCACGCTCACTAAGAGCTTCACCTATTACATTGACGAGTTCATCGATATGTCTTCTACTATGTGCTTCTGTTACGCAAAATAGAGCAGCTTCCCCTATGTCGCTAAAGAATTTGCGTAGATATAATCCACCCAATATCCCCTTCCTAAGCAAGTACTCGTGTATAGCGAGATAGTCTATTGGGAAACGTACTGCTAATTCCTTGAAGAATTCAGCGTTATATATAGGTGCCTTAACACCGTCTAGTTCACTTAATCTACGGGCTAAGTAATGGCTCTTAACCCATATGGTTTTAGCTAATTCACGTAGACCGTTTGAGCCAAGTAAAGACATATAGACAGCAGCGGCAACAGCCATTAAAGCCTCGTTAGTTGTGATATTGGATGTTGCTTTCTCACGCTTAATATGTTGTTCCCTTGTCTGCAATATCATCATGAATCCTGTTTCACTTCCATCAATAGTTTCTGTGGCACCAATTAATCTGCCAGGCATTTGGCGTACAAGCTTACGATCCCACCTAACACCAAATATGCCAAGATAGGGACCGCCATAGTTAAGGCCTAGGCCAAGAGGCTGTCCTTCACCAACAACAATATCAGCACCATACTCGCCTGGAGGCTTTAAAAGTCCGAGGCTAAGTGGGTCGATGCCAACAATGAACAATGCGCCATGTTTATGTGCGATATCGGCGATAGTTTCAACATTTGATTCTATGAAACCAAGGAAGCTCGGCTGTTCAATGTATACCGCGGCAGTGTCCTTGTCAATAAGCTTTTCAAGACTGTCAAGGCTGACACCATATGTTTCCTCATCTCTATCAACTATTGCGATAACAGCGTCTTTACCTAATAACCAAGTTTTTAGCACTTCGTAGTGTTGCGGATTCATTGTTGATGGAATAATTATTTTCCTTCTACGGGTGACCCTCATAGCCATTAATGCTGCCTCGGCAACAGCGGTACTCATATCATACATTGATGCATTGACAACATCCATTCCAGTAAGCTCGGCCATTAAACTCTGATATTCAAAGAGTGTTTGGAGAAGGCCTTGATTTATCTCGGGCTGATAAGGTGTATATGCTGTGTAGAACTCTGACCTAGAGATAATAGCCTTCACGGTGGATGGTATAGTGTGGAAGCATACTCCTCCACCCATAAAAGGAGGAGGATCAATAAAGACCTTGTTACGAGCCAGATACCTTTCAAACACTAATCTAAGCTCCCACTCAGAAAGTGGTTTTCCAAAACCTACCCTAGGAGGCTCTGGGAGAATAAGCTGAGTAGGTACGTCCCGATAAAGCTCGTGCCAGTCACTGACACCAATACGCTTAAGCATTAAACGCCTATCCTTCTCGTTAAAACCAGGAATCCAAGGATGACCCAATAAATCACCCCACAAGACCACGAAAAGGATACAGACCCGCAGCCTAGAAAAAGAAAACCCAGAAAAGCAGCACAAGCCAGGCTATGAGGAAAGTCATGCCTTTTGACCCCACTGGAATGAAGTAAGCCCTGGGGTAGCCGAGCCCCTTAAGAAGTCTCTCGTAATCATTTAGCCTTGGGATGGATCTTCACTTTACATGATGCCTGAGGTGGTAAAAGTTATTATAAAATAGTGGAGCTGCCGGCGGGATTTGAACCCGCGACCACCCGCTTCAAAGCAAGAGATATAAATGGAGGTGTTTCAGCAAGCCATGGAGAACTGAAATATCTATACAGAATGTAATGTCCAAGTAAGATATTCATCAATGCGAAACTGAATATCTACGAGTTGCCAAGGATTTTATCCTGGGAGCGGTATTATAGTTCTAAGGGGTGTCATTCTGGGATGCGTGTAAGAGTCATTGTTTGGCGCGAGGAGGACATGTATGTGGCTAGGGAGGTTGCCACAGGAGTTACCAGCCAAGGCAAGACTGTCGATGAGGCCATCAAGAATCTCCGAGAGGCACTAGAACTGTATCTGGAGGAAGCTCCTGAGGCGCTGGAAAAACTAGAGCAACTTGACCAGAGCATTGTGGGTGTACTGGAGATTGAGGCGAAAGCTCCCAAGGCTGTCAGGGCGTGAAGTTATAGAGCTGCTCGTCAGAAAATTCGGGTTCACCGTAAGAAGGCGGCGTGGGAGCCACGTAGTCCTGGTCAAGTACGCTGGTGATAGGAAGATTGTAAC
>JALTZQ010000079.1:0-905 GCA_027046105.1 Pyrodictiaceae archaeon | reverse complement strand
ATTGTAACTGTCGTACCACTTCACCCAGAGTTAAGGCCCGGTACTCTTCTTGGAGTACTTGAACTGGCAGAAATAGATAGAGAGAAATTTCTGGAAGCATATGAAGAAGACTGCTAAAATGAACCTTATTACTTAACGACTGCATAGAGTTATTGGCTGTCGACACCTTAAGTGACTATATTCCATATGATGTGTGGCAACGAGGAAGTAGTGGAGCTGCCGGCGGGATTTGAACCCGCGACCACCGGCTTACAAGACTCGGGATGTAAATACAAGTGTTTCAATAATCGATGAGAATCTGAAACATTTATGCATGGCTGACTATCAGGACACATGGTCATGCCTGCCTAGTGAAACACTGCCCTGGGAGTAAGGTCTTGTTGCGAGAGCTTGAAGGCCGAGGGAAATCTCCTCTCGTAGCCCCTCCCAAGGCACTGTATCCCAGCGCAGCGCCAGAGGCGGGCAGTAGCCTAGTTGCACGACTACTAGCTATTAACGTTACTATGGGCTTAGGGCAACCAGAATATTATCCCGAATATTATCGTGAAGGCTTCGAGGAGCCGTGGATGTGCTACGGGTTTTTTACTTTGGCTATTTTGTTAGTTTTCTTCGTATTTGTTCCAGACCAGTCTCTCGCACGAGAATCGTTTCTATACCTAGGGCTTTTGCATGGCTAGCCATGGGTTTGTCATCGGTTATCAGCATTGAGCTTGTCGTTGCAGCTAATGCTATGAAGTAGGTGTCAAAGCCTGAGGGAGCCCTTTCAAGAGCTATCTCGAAGGCTTTACCGTAGACTATGTCCTCGCCTACGATGATAAACGTCTCCTCTATACTCTTTACCAGTCCGATTATGGCTTGTCTGCTAAGTCCGCCCGTTTCAGAACAGCTGCCACTTCAACAATACC
>JALTZQ010000078.1 GCA_027046105.1 Pyrodictiaceae archaeon | reverse complement strand
GACAAATACTTTCCATGTACCCTTTTCAGCAATCTCTCTAAGCTGTCTAACCGCTACCTCTCGATCAACAAACTCGACTACACGGCCTGCAAAGACTACTCTAACCCTCCTCACTACACCCCCCTCCCCGGATAAACCCTCGATAATCTCATGGTGTATGTGTCTTGCCACTTCACTAGAGCCTCCTAGGACACCCTGATGGCCCATCTTTGGGTTCTGCTAGGAGGTCCTTGAAGAATACATGCCCATAGCTCTCAAGTTGTCCCTAGTCCGTGGCTGCAAGACTAGCCTCTACTGCACCTAGTACTATCTATGGGTGTCTCCTCGGGCATGGTGCAAGCGTAAATGGTATTGTATGTTGCCATTTGAGCGGGTCTCATGTTGATGGTGTTGGGAGTTGTGGGTTGTTGAGTACTTGTAGTCCTAGGGCTATGAGGCTGTCTATGCTTCTCCTTAGGTGTTCTCGGAGCTGTGTTGCCCCCTTTGCTAGGAGGTGGGTGAGGGCTGCTACTACGGCTTTACCCCTAGCCGTGGCTAGCTCTACTGCTAGCCAGATGCTTCTCAATTGTTCTAGGAGGAGTGGGCTACGATAGGTTTTGACTATGGCCTGTGCTGCTGCGATGAGGAGTGCACGCTGGTTTTGCGTAAGAGCTCTCCATGCCCCATTGCGGAGGGCTCGGCGTAGCAGGTGCTGGACTGTTGTGCGGGGGAGGGGCCCAGAGGGCGTTAAGAGTGTCTTAGCCATTTCTAGTGCTTTCTCCTCTACAACAGCATGTATCTTGCTAAGCCTCTCCAGCGCCGTGGCTAGTAGTGTCAAGACCTAGCCAGGCCCCTCCCCCACCATTGGAGAGAAATGGTCCAGGAGGGTTTGTGTACGAGTGGGTCTAGGCGAAGCACTCTCCTAGGGAAAAGAACGATACTGTGGTACGTGTTAAATAGCTTGCTCTACCCTCAGGCCATGAGGAGTAACCGCCACCTAGATAAAAGGGGTCTCGACGACGCCTCGGGGCTACTGTATTTACGCTTTGCCATGGACTATGCCCCATACGTGGCTTAGGGGGTGGAGCGGCTATGCATTGCTCCTGGTTCCGGCCTCTATATGTTAGAGTAGCTTTGCTCCCTGGGGGTGGGTTCCTAGTCTTGTACTTGCTGGAGTAGCTGGTCTAGTTTGGCTATTAGCTTGTAGGTTTCCTGGGCTATTATCTCGAAGTCGGCGGGGTCTAGGGTTTCGTCGTAGAAGTTCTCGTGAAGGGTTCTGGCTAGTAGGAACTGCTTATAGAGCTCTGGGTCCTTGGCTTCTTTTGCAAGTTCTCTCACGTATAGTAGTAGTTGTCTATGGCTCTCTATCTGGTGGCCTCGCTTAGCAGCAACTGCTTTAACTGCTTGTACTGCTGCAACCCCAGAGTAGTTCTGAGGCTTTCCTATACTCAACCCCTGGCTACTGGCTTCTCGGCACTGGCTAGGTAGTTGTCTTGTGTTCTAAGATACACCGTGTAGTCTATGCTCAAGGGGTCTCCGCTCCTACAAGCCTGTACTCCACTATGCGGCCAGTATGGTCATCAACCTTGATACGGACTATTACGCGTGAGAGTACACCAACATCGAACTCTAGGTGCCAGTGGCCATCACTGCTAAGTTCAGCCTTCAAGAGCTTATGGTAATAGTACCCGGCTTTCTTCTCTAGAAACTCTACAGCCTTCTCGACAATCTCCTCCAATTGCATAACACTATAGGGCCTCCAGTGTAGGAGGCATTAAGGCTAGAACGCCTTATGGTTAACGGGAGCACCCCTCCAAGGCCATCATGCTACTCCTTGGGGCTTGCCTCCTGGACGTAACCCCCATAGCTATTGATGTAGTGAAAACGTTCTCGATGCCAGCTCTTGTCGTTGAAAGGAGCCTACTGTACGGTGTGAATGCTAATGTGGTTAAAGGCTTAGAGGACACTCTACTCCAATCGAGTAGGCTTAGCATGGCCATGTGCTAATCACTAGGTTTTCCCGGAGACTCTGCAACTAGTTACCCACCCAGGTCCCTTACCAGGTAGTATATCTTTGCCCATGTAGTGGTGTAGCATAATGTTTCATGTTATATAATGCTATTGTGTCATGCAAGTATTATGCATGGAGTTGAAGGTTGTAACGGTAGAGGTGTCTAGGAGACTTAGGGAGGAGACGGGAAGTACTAGATCGGCTATGGTGGAGAGTAGAGGGGCCTCAAGTACAATAATGCTTGTCCAATATAACTAAGGCTACTATCCGTCGCTAACGATCATCACTACACGGTTTGCCTATGCGAATCTAGCTCCCTAAGGATCCTCCAGGGCTTTTTCGTTGTGTTGGGCCGTGGATGCTTATAAGAGATTGTATTACGTACTGTAGTACGTGGGGGTTCGTCTGTGTCTAGTGTGGTGATCTCTGTTAGGATTCCTAGGAAGTTGAAGGAGAGACTTGAGAGGCTTAATGTTAATGTTAGTGAGGTTGTTCGGGAGATACTTGAGAGGTATGTTGAGGAAGCTGAGGAGAGAGTTCTCGTGGAGAAGCTTAGAGGTCTTCGGGGGCGCTTGGCAGGGCGAGTGGACCCCATTACCATAGCTAAGCTTGTGAGGGAGGATAGGAGTAGGCTTTGAAGTACTTGTTGGATGCATCGACGCTACTTCCCCTGCTACTCGATTATGGAGAGGAGCTTCTTAGTGTAGCTACCCGGGTAGAGCTCTACGTGGTTGATCTTACCCTATACGAGGTTGGGAATAGTTTATGGAAGCTGGTGACGCTCTTAAACTCCCTAGAGCTGAGGGATGCTGAGGACATTGTATATATTTTGAAGAGCCTCGTGAAGAAGGAAGTGGTTAGAGTGGTAAGGTTCGATGAGCTGGATCTCTACAAGGTTCTCGGGTTAGCGGTAGGTGAGAGGCTAACCTTCTACGATGTATCATATATAGTGGCCTCGGAGGCTGTAGGGGCGGTGCTAGTCACCGAGGATAGGGAGCTGAGAGAGAAAGCGAGGAAATACATAAACACGATGGGGTATAGCGAGTTCAGGGAGAGGCTAGCGAAGTGATATCGGGTCTAGCGGGATAGTAGCATCCCTGGTGACCACGCTCTTTAAGGGGGACATGCACTGCATCTCCTCAGACTCCTTCTCGAACTCTTCAAAGCCGGTCTTAGACAAGTAGCCAAGCAGTCCCAGGGAGACAGCTAGACAACTAGTAGAGGAACTGGGACTATCTGGTGTCCCGTAGTGTTTCCTCTCGTGCAGGAACCGGGTTTTAGAGAGGCCTTAGGGGGCCCGGGGGAGCAGGATTGAGTGCATGGCGCGTCTACGTGTTTTTGAGGAGTTGTTGTAGTGCTTCTCGGTAGGCTGGTATCTGCCATGCGTAGTATTTGCCTATTCCTATGCTTTCGTCTTCACCTACATCTGTCTCGGCTAGTGTTGGGCTATGTTTGTAGAGTATGAGGTTCTCTGCCTCTAGTATGTGGGCTAGTTTCTCGGCTTCACCACTATACCATAGTGTATCGGGGTCATCTAGGGCTTTAGCGAGTAGCTTCTCTAGTCCTTCTAGCTTCACCCTCCTCACTACCTCGGCTAGCCTGTAGCGTAGATCCTTGATCCATTGCTCTGTGTCCCAGTTGTAGCGTAGGGCGAGGTCTATGGTGGCTCGGGGATTCCCTCCCGTTATGAGCCAGGCTTTCTCCTCGTCTATTCCTGGTTTAGGGAGTTGTTCTAGAAGCTCTGTGAAGCCTTGACGGGGTAGGTTCCAGATGAGGGATGTGTGCACGTATGTGTGTTTTGAGATAGTCCTCCTACTTAGGCCTTCAGACGCTGTTACAAGTACAAGGACTCTCCTTGCACCATGGTCTCTTGGAAGCTTGTATATTAGCTCGTAAAGCCACTTGACATAGGCGTCTCCCTGTTCTAGGCCAAGAGCCTTTATAGGGTCATCGATTAGCAGGGCTAAGTTTCTACCAGTAATCAAGAGCCTGGAGGCCACTGCCTCGACGAGTCTCGTGAGGCTAGAAGCTATAGCTGCTCCAAGAGGGCCTCCAAGGGCTTTCCCGATCTCCATGATCTCGTTGCGGGGGAGATCTACCCCCATTAGGGCCTGGGATGGATCTTTCTCGAGAGCATCTACGTAGATGACTACGTTTTCTCCCCGAGACAGTGTTCTGGCCATGTATCTTAGTAGAGTGGTTTTCCCACAGCCCTCGGGGCCATATACGAATTCTACAACAGGGGAGCCTTTCTCAATCCACTTTTTCAGGACTTTAACCTCACTATCTCTGTCAACGAATCTTAGCTTATAGCCAAGAGC
>JALTZQ010000077.1 GCA_027046105.1 Pyrodictiaceae archaeon | reverse complement strand
GTATTAGTTGTCGACTCGGAAAGGCTTGCTTCAACACTATGTAGTTATACACGTGGACAAGTAATAATGGGCTTAATGCCACTATTCCACTGCAGTAACACCTATTGTAGGATAGCAGAGACCGTACTCAATACCATAGCGTTGAGCTTCTACGGGTTTCACCGTGTCCATGATCCCCAGGATAAGCTGGCATGGTTTTATGGGTGTTGCTGGGCTGTAAACCCGCAAACGTATAGCATGGTGCCACATCTACTAGTGAAGGCTAGTATTGTTGAAGATCGTGCCTTAGCTGAGACGGCTAAGGCTATGGGGATACCAGTTAGGATACATGATGGAAGGGAGCTTGTGGAAGTAAAAGGCTATACTCACTCGTATCAAACGCGTGGACTAATAGCCAGACTTGCTATTGAAAGGTATAGGGATAAACGTGTACTTGCTGTAGTAGATGTACTACTGGCAGTAGTGGTTCTCTTAGCTCCCTATACGTGGCCTTTCATCCTAGTACTATCATATCCTCTCCCTGCATCAATATATGCTGTAGCATGGCTACTAGAGACTATGGCCTACACTAGAATAGCCAAGATGCACGGGTATAGTGTTTTCAACGTACTCTTTGCACCAATAGCTATCATCGACGTAATTATTGGCCTTGTGAAAGCTGCCCGTGGGAGAATAGAGTGGAGTGGCAGGTACTACTACTACCTGGAAGACGGTATGTTATTCTTTGACGAGCAAGTCTAGCTCTCGGCGAAGCTGCTCACGAAGCCTATACTTCACCCATGGTGGTTCGAAGGGTAGCTTACTCTCTAGAAGCTCTAGCTCCCGGCTATCCATCTCTAACCTTACTAGGCCCTCCAAGAGTAATCTAGGCAGGATCTTGTAGGCTGTGTAAGCTCCTAAGAGACGATCACCCATATGAGCAGATGCTAGGGCCTTAACAAGCCTATATACGAGCTTCACATCACTAATACTACGTAGCTTTACAAGGCTTTTCCCTCGCTCACGCGCTACAAGCATGGCAAGCCTCTCCATAATCAAGCCTGGGATAGCTAATAGTATACTCTGCTTACCCTTTTCGGCAATAGGATATCCAAGCCACGCGGCCTTGTAGAGGAGAGCAATAGCTCTCGCTTGCTCATGTTGATCTATTCCACCAAAACCAGCAACTTGTAGACTACCCATACGCTCACGTACCGTATAGAAGAGGTTTACGCCACCCATGTTGAGTATCCCTGCAACGGATTGAACCCACTCATAAACCTTCTCAGCACGATCACCACTAACAGTGCCAGTAAGAAAGACCAACTCACGAGCGAGAAAGGCAAAGGGTAGACTTAAGAGACCAACCACTACAGCAATAGCAATCGTCGTTGCAACATCCCCCGTCACCCAATAGGCAACAGAGCCAGAGAGCAACATGAGGCCTACCGCTAAGGCTTCCGGCCTTGGCGGTACTACACGCCCACTACCACTGGGTTCTCGTTGCAGGGTAAATGCACCCTTTCCCCGTCAAGAGTAGAGGAGAGGCTTCCCTGGAGTCTAACCCATCACTCTATAAGGAAATCATTGACGCCAATAAATCTATTTCACAACCCTACCCTGACCTATCCCAGAGCGCCGCTTCAAATAGTATATTGCTGAGAGTACGAGTAGCCCATACACAGTAGTTGCTGTAATGAATCCTGTCACAGCCATATCGGGTCTTCTGGCAAAGTGTGCAACGAGATAAGTGTAAACTATAGCAGCGGCAATGCCAGCTACAAAAGCAGCCTTAGCTAAGATGCTCCAAAGCTTCTCCAATAGTTCATCACGCTCTCCAGCTAGTAGCCTTCCCAGGATAGAGCAGCAATCACCCTAGAGGTGGGGATAGATAAGAGCTACCCAACCAGCAATACAGCGCATAGTCTTAAGGCTGGGACAGAGTATAATGCAATGCATCGTCTCTGTCTTCGAGGATACTATTTCGACCCCTACTGGCTCCCATACACCACTAAGCGATTCTATGGTTCCCACTCGCGGCTGAGGAGCCCTAGCCCCCAATAACCTCTCACATCACCAGTACACTGCTAGAGTACCTAGGAAGGGTGTAGTATACATGCAAGAGCTACCCTATAGTCTAAGGAGAGTAGTTGAACTCTACGAGAAGGAGGGCATTGAGGCCCTCTCACCGGAAGAGGCTTCCCAGAAGCTAGGGGTAAAGAAGAGCACGGCCAAGAAGTACATGGACCAACTGGTCAAGCTAGGGATTCTCGAAAAGACGCCAGAAGGCAAGTATAGGATAGTGAAGCGTGAGGAGCCAAAGAAGGAGGAGAAGGAGAAGATCATTGTTGAGGAGAAGCCACCAGAGAGACCAGAAGAGAGACCAGAAGCCCCGCCTCCCGTCGAAGCAGAGGTTAAACCACGTGGGGAAGTAGTTGAGGCATTCTACTTCTTTGTTAGAGGAAACCCAGTACCCCTGCGCGTATCAAGTATAGACCAGCTCGCAGCAGTACTACGCCACCGCCTAATACAACCAGAGGAGTTAGCATACGTTATACGCACGGGCTTTCTACAAACATGGCTAGAACGCCACCTACACGACAAGGAACTAGCACAAAAGCTAGACGAGCTAAGAGGACTACCAGACCCAGAACTCTACAATGAAGCAGTAAAAATAATTACAGAGAAAGCAGGCCACCACTGAACCAAACCAAGCCCCCACCCCTCACTCTTTTTCTCTTTTCCCTGTAACCCCTTGAGCCCAATAGATGAGACGTAGTCTCACAGGACTCTTCTTAACTCTTGAAGGCTAATTTTTAGAGGGGGTCCATGCCCATAGATTGTTTGTGGGAGCATAGACGTGCCCACCGTCATTGTTGATAAAAGGGGTAGAGTAACTATCCCCATCGAGATACGTAGTAGGCTTGGAATAAAACCTGGCTCACGGCTCGAAGTCTCTGTCGAGGATGGCAGAATAGTGCTTCGACCAACCCATAGGCTAAGAGCAAGGGATCTACTAGGTATTGCAGGCCCAGATGAGGTTGATATCGAAGAGGTTGAGAAAGCACTTGGTGAATCATCTTGACGATAAGAAGGTTCATAGACTCCAATGTATTCGTCTATGTACTCTCCGCTGATCCCCGTTTCTCGAAACGTGCCCTCAAAATTCTTGAGGATGCAGAGAGAAGTGTGTACGAGGCATATACTTCGACACTTGTAGTTTCACAGGTACTTGCCCACCTAGAGCGTAGGGGAAGAGGCAACGCTATTGAGGTGTTTCTATCTTACCTAGAGGATGCGCCTATCGAGGTCATCGGGACAGTGTTTGAGGACTATACTAGGGCTAAGCAGTTAGCACATGAGTATAGGCTAAGCTTCCACAGAATGTGGGATGATCTAGTGATAAAAGCCCAAATGGAGAGGCTAGGAATTAGGGAGATATACTCAAATGATCGAGACTTTGACAGAATACCATATACCCATAGACTCTTCTAAGCGAGTAAAACAGTATGTATAGTGGTGTAATGCCCTCGAACCGGAGTTGGAATTATAGAGCATCCTTGTTTCACTGTGTTCACAAGTACTTTCAAGGTTAGGGGCGTGGCTGCACCGTGCTCGTTGTTGAGGGGTTGCGTAAGAGGTATGGCCGTGTTGTTGCCGTCGATGGTGTGTCGTTTAGTGTACCTCAAGGTAAGATTGTAGGGTTTATAGGGCCTAATGGTGCTGGTAAAACTACTACTATAAAGTCTATTCTTGGCCTTGTTCGCCCCAATGAGGGTAGGGTTAGTGTTAATGGTGTTGATGCTTGGCGTGTACCTAGCGTGAAAAGGCTATTGGGGTATGTTCCAGAGCTTCCAGAGGCTCCAGGTTGGATGACTGCTTGCGGGCTTCTCGAGAAGCTAGGGGTTCTCGATGGTCTTGGCTTTAACGAGGCTAGAAGAGTTGCCAAAAGTGTCCTTAACGAGCTAGGGCTGGGAGATAAGTGTGATATAGCTATTAGCCGTCTTAGTAAGGGGGAGAGAAAGCGTGTCCTTATCGCGCAAGCTATGCTCGTAGAGCACGAGTACTACTTGCTTGATGAGCCCTTGACTGGTTTAGATCCAGAATGGATTGCTAGAGTGCGTAGACTAATCGTTGAGTTTCGCGAGCAGGGAGCCGGGGTACTTGTTAGTAGTCATCTCTTGCGTGAGCTAGAGGAGATAGTTGATCGTGTTGTGATTATTAGTCGGGGACGAGTAGTCTTTGAGGGGACGCTAGACCAGCTTGCTGAACGAGCAGGTGCTCGTGGCGGAGTAGTCGTCATTAAGTGTAGTGAGCCAGTGAAAGTAGCCAATGCCTTAAGGTCTTCGAG
>JALTZQ010000076.1 GCA_027046105.1 Pyrodictiaceae archaeon | reverse complement strand
GACGTAACCTACTTGAGCCAATAAAGGAAATAAAGGTTGTAGCCAAAGAGCTAGGCTATCACCTGCCTGAAATAAAGGTTGCAGTAAGAACAAGTGATACATTACCCTCAGAGAAGCAGAAGATGGTACGCGAACCGCCTCATATACTTATAACTACGCCAGAGAGTCTTGCTATAGCACTTGTTGCACCAAGATTCCGTGAACACCTCTCCTCGGTGAAGTGGCTTATCGTTGATGAAGTACATGAACTTGCGTCAAGTAAGCGTGGAGCCCATCTTAGTTTATCGATAGAAAGACTAGAGTATTTAGCAAGCAAGCCCCTGCAAAGGATAGGCCTTAGTGCAACTATAGCACCTCTAGAAGAAGTGGCAAAATTTCTTGTGGGCTATAATGACAATGGCACTCCTAGACCCTGCGTCATTGTCGATGCTCGTTTTGCTAAACCAATTGATATTAGGGTTCTCTGTCCAGTATATGATCTTGTACATGCACCTGCAGAACATGTTAATGAATCTATTTACCGCTTACTGGTTAAGTTGATAAAGGATCATAGGACAACATTAATTTTCACAAATACTAGAAGTGCAACGGAGCGTGTTGTCTATAAACTAAAAAAACTATTGAGGGATGAAGGCATAGCAGACATTGACGCTATAGAAGCGCATCACAGTAGTTTAAGTAGAGACCTTAGACTAGCTGTTGAAGAAAAACTGAAAAGAGGGCTACTTAAGGCTGTTGTCTCCTCCACTAGTCTTGAGTTAGGCATAGATATAGGATACATTGACTTAGTGGTGTTGCTAAGTAGTCCAAAGAGCGTATCTAGGTTACTACAAAGGGTGGGCAGGGCAGGACATCATATACGTCAAATTAGTAAAGGTCGATTAATAGTAGTTGATCGAGACGATCTCGTTGAATGTACTGTTTTAGCTAAGGCAGCAATGGAGAGAAAAATTGATCGCGTCCATATACCGATGAAACCCCTTGATGTCCTTGCCCAACACCTTGTTGGAATGAGTCTAGAAAGGAAGTGGAGTATAAAGGAAGCATACATGCTCGTTAAACGCAGCTATAATTTCCACGAACTAGACTATTCCGAGTTTATGTCAGTTCTACGATATCTTGCCGGTAGGTATTCCGAGTTAGAATACTATAATGTTTATGCCAAGATATGGTTGGATGAAGAAGAAGGGGTTTTCGGAAGAAAAAGAGGGGCAAGGATGATATATTACTTAAATACCGGAACAATACCTGACGAGGCTAAAGTACATGTATTCACCACCGAAGGTAAATACGTTGGTGATCTCGAAGAAGGCTTTGTACAGATACTTACACCAGGAGACGTTTTCGTTCTAGGCGGTAAAACCTATGAATTTCTACGCGCAGAGGGTATGAAAGCAATAGTTAGGCCAGTTGAGGGACAACGTCCTACAGTGCCTAGTTGGTATTCTGAAATGCTTCCTCTCGCATTCGATTCTGCATTACTTGTTGGCAGGTTCCGTAGAATGATAGCCGAACTAATACGTGAACGCGTACCAAGAGAGCATGTTGTTCGCACGCTTATTGACGAGTACAAATTGGAGCCCCATGCTGCTGAGAATATTTACGAGTATATTCTTGAACAATATCTCTTTACAGGAGGACTAGTGCCATCCGATAAACTAATCTTGATCGAACACCATATCGATTATGATGATGGTGTCACGAACCTTATCTTTCACGCTCTATTTGGGCGTAGGGTTAATGATGCGTTATCTAGGGCTTACGCCTATGTATTGTCTAACATGTACTCTAGTAACGTCAGAGTAACAGTTACTGATAATGCCTTCATGCTAACAATGCCAGATGTCAGAACAAACATTGATCTAAGAAGACTTATCGATAGCGTAACGCCAGAGAATGTTGACAAACTTATTCAGAGGGTTCTCCGCAATACTGAGCTCCTAAAACGAAGGTTTAGACACTGTGCTGAAAGAGCATTTATGCTTTTGAGAAGATATAGGGGAAGAGAGAAAGACCCTCATCGCCTTCAGTTAAATGCACAAACACTATTAGAGGCTGTGGAAGAGATTCCGGATTTCCCGATACTAAGAGAGGCTTATAGGGAGATATTAGAGGATTACATGGACATAAATAATGCACGGCTTGTATTAACTTGGCTACGTGAGGGTAAAGTTAGAATTGCATTCTTTGGCCCAACTACCGTGCCGAGCCCCTTTGCACATCATATAATAGCACGTGGTTATAGCGATGTTGTATTAATGGAGGATAGAAGAAAGCTGATAATGGAGCTACATAGCAAAGTTATGGAGATTATAAAGTCAAGGAGACTTGCAACTATATAGTGGAGGCATTGGACAGCCTCAGCGAAGGACCACCTCGTCACTTATTTATCGGTTCGTTCCCGGGGCAATTCATCACAAGCTCTTTCTCTCCCGTTAGCATACTGGGATAAGCTGCAAGAAAAGGTTTTAACTGCTTAACCCTGCATAGAGGGGCAGGGTTTCTGTTTATGCCTCTCCGTTTAGGTGAAAGTACTCCTCTTCCAACCATTGATGACCTCGACAATCATTTTGGTATAAAAGGTAAACGTATACTGGTAAGAATAGATATCAATAGCCCCATAGACCCACACAGCGGCAAGATACTGGATGATTCACGAATACGTGCACATAGTGGTACACTACGTGAGCTAGCAGAACGTGGAGCAGCCGTTGTGGCTATATCACATCAGGGAAGGCCCGGGGAGGATGATTTTGTATCCTTAGAGAACCATGCAAAACTATTGGAAGAGAGGCTTGGTATGCCAGTAAAGTTCATTGATGATGTTATTGGTCCTGCTGCTCGTGAAGCTATATCGAGTCTACAACCAGGCGAGGTTCTCTTACTAGACAATGTTAGAATTGTATCTGAGGAAGTCATTGAAGCCGTACCCGAAAGACATTCAAACACAATCTTAGTAAGAAGGCTTGCACCTCTCTTCGACAGCTACATCAATGACGCGTTTGCAACGGCTCACCGCAGTCAACCTAGTGTTGTAGGTTTCCCTTTACGACTACCTGCTGCCCTAGGAAGAGTGTTTGAAAAGGAGCTTAGAGCTTTAGCGAAACTATACGACCCGGAAATAGAGCCAAAGGTGTTTGTTTTAGGTGGAGGAAAAGTCCACGACACTCTTAGGATAATAGAACATTTAGTGCAACGTAGAATGGCTGACCGCATATTAACGACAGGTCTCGTAGCGGAGTTATTTCTTGTCGCAAAAGGCATTAACATTGGCGATTCAAATAGGGAGTTCTTGGAGAGAAAGGGGTTACTATCGCTTATCCCACGAGCACGAAGGATACTGCTAAAAGGAGCACCAATAGAGACACCTGTCGATTTCTTAACACTCAAAAACGATAAAGTTAATGTCGAGCCTGTAGGTGCCATCAATGGATTAATTCGTGACATAGGCCCAGAAACTATGAAAATGTATGCTGAATTAATGTATGAGTCAAAACTTGTTGTACTCCGCGGACCTGCAGGTGTTATAGAAGATTCAAGATTCCGTGAGGGCACGCGAACAATAATAAAAGCCGCTCTAGAGTCAAAAGCATATGTTATAATAGGTGGTGGTCATCTAGGCGCTATAGCAGCAGAAATGGATGTTAAACGAGAGGAAGGTCTTCATGTAAGTACTGGTGGTGGTGCACTCCTTCTTTTCCTTGCAGGCGAAGAATTACCCGCAATTTCCGCCTTACGTATATCTGCAAGAAAATTCTATGGGTGGGAGTAAATGGGAGTTGCACGTGTAGGCATAAATGGCTTTGGCACAATTGGCAAACGAGTTGCAGACGCGGTGTTGAAGCAACCCGATATGAGACTAATGGGTATTGTTAAGATCACACCAGATTATGGAGCAAAAATAGCAGTAAAGAACGGTATACCAGTATATACATTACAAGATAGGCTCAAGGAGTTCGAGAAGAAAGGGATAAAGGTTGCAGGGACAATTGAAGACCTCTTATCTAAGGTAGATGTAATTGTTGATGCTACACCTGGTGGCACGGGTAAGAAGTACAAACCATTATACGAGAAATATAACGTTAAAATGATATTTCAGGGTGGCGAAAAAGCCGATGTAGCGGAGGTTTCATTCAACACGCTATGTAATTACGAAGAAGCGCTGAATAAGAGGAGCGTCCGTGTTGTATCATGCAATACCACTGGGCTTCTTCGTGCACTTTGTAGCTTACTAAAAATAGTGAAAATAGAATCTGTTCGAGCAGTTATTGTTCGTCGAGCAGCCGATCCAAAGGAGATCAAACGGGGCCCAGTAAATGCTATAGTACCAGACCCAGCACAGCTTCCAAGCCATCACG
>JALTZQ010000075.1 GCA_027046105.1 Pyrodictiaceae archaeon | reverse complement strand
TCCTACATAGTGACCAACACGATGGTTCGTTGGACTCCTTTAGATGTGTGAAGAGGAGAACTCTAGAATATAAGGGAGTGGGATGGCTGCTCTTGGGGCGCCATTACCCTATATAGGTGTAGGGGGCTTCAATGAGGCGAGCTTTGTTCACTGACTAAGCTTCCTCACTATCTTGTTCTCGATTTCTTTTAGGCATTGTGGTTTATAGGCGACTGCGTATTTACCACCATGTTTCACTATGTAGATGAGTTCCTTGACTAGGCCTGCATGTGCATAGAATATTCTTTCGTTTATGCTGCAGCTGTGGGTTTCCTCTCTCTGAAAGGCTGCTCTAAGATTTCCATCTGCAACAGCATATATCTTCGTGTATGGTACTGGCTTATCGTCGCCGATCCCTATTATGTGGTCGTAGAGCTTCAGCCTAACCTTTATGTCCGAAACCTCATTCTTGGCTATGAAGAAGGACTGTGTTGTTAGCAATCCCTCTTTGTTAAGCCTCTCAACTAGGTTATCGAGCTCCTCTAGTGGATAGAATACCGCCTCTCCTACTCTTCTCCCAGGTATGCCATCAAGCACTCTCTCGAGCACCTTATGAAGAGCATGTGCTGCTATTAGGGCCTCTGCCTGGATGGGCTCAATCGTGTACCGATACATGATCTTAAATACGTTGTTCTCTCGTTCAGTGATTGGTGAATACGCTACGGACTCTACGAGGAGGCGAGGTGCCCCCTTTAGTAGGGCTAACTGGTTCTCGCCACCAAGTACTCCATGGAGGTGAAGGCCTAGCAGCGGAAGCCCGGCCACTAATGCCTTTGCAATATCGTAAACCTTACGAGCTGCATCAACTATCTCTCTCCGCTTCTTTTCTAGCTCCCTCGGCAATACCTCCTTTCCGTGCACGAGCCTTACGTATAGCTTGCCAGGCGGTTGTAGTGATAGAAGATTCCGTGTAGCTGTACTAGGCTGGATGTTATGGCACATTGTAACGTAGATGGCAGCACCATCCTTTCCAGTGTCGCCTTGTACAGGTTCACTATTTACTGTGATAACCCTTAGTGGTTGGCCACTAGCTGCTGAATATGCTTCTGCCGCTCTTAGTGCTGCTTGAAGCCCCATGCTCGTGGCATAGTTTATCCCATGGGTGGTGTCGATGACTAGAGTATCTGGTTTATGGAGGAACATTTTCTCGTAGAGCGTGGCTAGCACATAAGCGTAGTAGAGGCCCGTGTCACCACTAAACACGGACACCGCTCTCCTGTCGCCACGCTGGTAACGGCCCACAGAAGGAGCTACAAGGATCTCTACCTTGCCTGCTTTATCGCCAAGCTCGCATGATAGGAACTCTTCTAGTCTCTTCCGGCTACACTGCTCCAAGGCATCATAGTTGTCTAGCTTATCGCTACTACACTCGCTAAGCTCGTCAACACCCCGACAACAAGGATTTCTTGGCCGCTTAACGTTCTTAACATTCCTTGCCATGCCAAAAGCCACGGAAACCGGGACATACACGATGCCACGAGCACCATTGGTTATCAATGGCTTAAGTGTAGTGGCTGACTCGGTACGAACCCCAAGAACAGTTTCGGGGCTAAGCCAGCTACAACCCTTAGCCGGGATCGCAGGAGGCTCATAGACTACTCGGCTCCAACCACATGGATCACCAACAAACGCTACAACAAGCATACCCATAGAGATTACCACTCCCTGCTACGAGTACCCCTTGGGCAAACATTTTTACCTAGCGGCTAACCCTAGCCAAGCCCCACAAGCACGGCCATAAGCCTCTACAGCGACAACAATTACTGGCCAGATGTCTTTATCCTGAACAAGGAGTACTGCCAGGGTTGCCGCTGCCTGGATGGAGAGAGGTCTATGCCACAGAATAAGCTATTGACTACGCATTAACCCTTCTACTACAAGTTTCATTTCCCCGTTATGGAGGGTATTCTAGGGAATCCAGGAAAGGAGTCTACAATGAAGCATCTAGAAATTACTTGGGCTCTAGCCTCGACACTAAAATAATGCAGGAATATAAGATACAAGCTGATAACATACCTCTGACTTCTCGCAGTTGGTAGAGAGAACGTTGCTTTCTGTCGGGGTGTTCCCAGGTGTACCCTGTTGTAGATCTTCACGAAGATGTTGCCCTCTACTTTACTAGTCACGGTGGTGGTCAAGCCTATGCAGACTTCAATGTAGATGTTGATGGTAGGGAGGCTGATTTGCCAAAGTATGCTAGAGCAAATGTACGCAGTGTCTTTGCCTCAGTCTTCCCTGGAGGTGAGACCTTTAGCCCGGAAGAGGCTGAACGCGCCAAAAAGCTCTATGGCTACCCCCTGCCAGGTATAGTGCTTAAGCCCTCCGTTGACACGGTTTGGGAACAGTTAAGGATATACCATAGGCTCATGGACACCTACGGGATAAGACTAGTCCAAGACACCTCCACGGCTAGGGAGCTCATTTATTCACGTGAGTGGCGTCTAGGCTTTCTACTACACTTGGAGGGAGCTGACCCCCTGGCCGAACCCTATGATCTCACCCTTCTCCATAGGCTTGGTGTGAGGAGCATAGGACTAACGTGGAACTTTGACAACAAGTACGCAGCCTCATGTATGGCTAGGAGAGACTATGGCCTAACCAGTCTAGGCGAAGAACTAGTAAAACTAGCCAATAGGCTAGGCATAATAGTGGACTTAGCCCACGCTAGTCGACAAACAATAATAGACACAGCAACAGTAACCACAAAACCTGTCATTGTCAGCCATACGGGTGTACGTAAGCTAGTAGATACACCAAGAAACATAGACGATGAGTCAATCGAGGCCATAGTAAAAACAGATGGCGTCATAGGAGTAACAGCCATAACACCCATACTACGAAGAGAAGGTAGAGCCACCATAGAGGACATAGCTAACCACATAAAGTATATTGTAGAGGTCTATGGAGACCGCTACGTCGCCATAGGTACAGACTTCCACGGCCTACTAGGACTACCAGAACCAGAAGAATTCAAAGACGTAACAGCCGTACAACAACTACTAAAACACCTAGCCAGCAAAGGCCTAGGAGATAACACGTTAAGGAGGATAGCCTACGAAAACGCACTCCGCATAATAGAAAACACATTGTCATAGCCATTAATACGCTGGCTATGCCGTATAGACTATAGACCAGAACCTGGAGATGGGTATCGAGTGTAGCAAGGCCTAGCTCTAAGTGAGAGCCTATCGAATGCTACAGCTACGCATTATGGCCGTCCCCGTTAACCCTATTACTCTGGATATGGACAAGTAATGCCTTAGACAATGCTATTTGCACTGCCCTGCAGTGATTAGTGCACTCCATGTATGAGGTGCTGTTTGCTAGAGGAGCTTAGCCAGGGTTTTGCCTCTAGTGCTGGGATGTCTGGGGAGCATACACTCTTAAGCCAAGAGCTTCCTCGATAATCCTGCTCTTTACCGCTATGCCCCTATCCAGGGTTACAATGCCCTCTGCTCCAAGGAGATGTGCTGACACAACATGGAGGAGATCAAGGTAGATCAACGACTACGCTTCTCCCCAACATCCCCTGCAGTTGGCAAGTTCTCGTAGGGTACGCCCTTCTCCATAAACTCTCTCACAAGCCTTGCCACAACCCTCTTACGCTCCACAAGCCTCTGTGCCTCCTTTAACCCTAGTTTTGTCAAAATGTTGAATGCATGGTTACGGCTACGAGCAATACCTAGCTTAACCATCTCCTCAGCAAGTTCAACAACCTCACGGCGAACCTTAAGAGTAACGGGAACAACCACCACGAGAAGTATACCCAAGTATACCAGGTGTATACCCAGCTATTTAGCATACTCCGCAAAACCACAAGCACCATTCACTCCCAACCGTCGCTTCCACCTTTGTGGCGCTTTGGGGCCTGCACGACGCAGTCCTCTACAACGCCCCCTCGTTCTACCAGCTTGTCGCCGGAGTGGTCTTCATACTGGATGGCCTAGCAGTCATACTAGCAGTGGTCACTGGCATAACACTCCGGAAGACCCTGCGGGTCAGGGTTGTGCCGTGAAGAAGAGGCGCTTCTACCTCAACACGAGTGTACCCCTAGCAGCGTTCTACGGAAGCCCCGGCGCCACAGCCTGGCTAAGGAGACACGGGCGCGAAAGCGCCTACTCGAAGATTCTGAGGGTGGAGCTGAGGCGAGCCGCAAGGCTGGGTTTTGTGTCTTCCGTGGCCTCAGTTCTAGACCTTCTTAGGCTCGTTGGCGTGTTAGAGGCACCCGTTGACGTAGGACGGCTCAGACGCGAAGCCAGGAAAGTTCTCGAACGTCACGGTCTCCCGGAGAGCATGAGGGTTGACGCGATGCACGTGCTGGCCGCGCGGGAGCTTAGGATGAGGATTATTAGCTACGACCGCGAT
>JALTZQ010000074.1 GCA_027046105.1 Pyrodictiaceae archaeon | reverse complement strand
ATGAGGCTCGTAGCAGAGAAGGGGTATCAACCAATACTCCCGTCACTTTACATTGAATACGCTGATGCATTACGTGGAGAGGAGAAACCCGACCAAGCACTAGGAATGTACATAGCAGCGGCTATGTACACCCTCCTCTTGTATGGCTTGGTTGAAAAAGGCTCACCGGTTCCTCCAGGTACGCAATTACTCCCAGTAACAGTTACCAAGAGTGTAACAGAGACGGTTACAACTACAGAGGCCATGGTTAAGACTGTAAGCACCATTGTTGAGAAAACTGTGACCGAGAGGGAGATTGTCACAGTGGCAAGCCCGGTAACCATGTACAAGCCTATGCCAGCAACAGTGGATCAACTATTGACGATAGCAATAGTGGGGCTAGCGGTTGGGCTCGCAGTTGGCGTTGTCCTGGCTTATGCTGTGTCGCGGAGGAGCTAGGGCTGGAAAACGATTTGACCACACCAACTCCATCCAAGCCTCTTCATTAGCTCAACGTATTTTTCAAGGGCTTTCCTAACCAGGCTTCTAGGTACACCAGGCACGCCAGCAGCTAAGGCAAAGACCCTAACGGTCTCCCCACGTATAGCGGTTTCAATTGAGTCGCGATGTGGATAGAGATGAATCACTTTACCCTCACTATCGACAAGTATGGGGATGCGCGGTTTAAGCCTCTCCTCACCACCACCAATGGGCTTAAACAGTTCATTCCCATGGCTTAGCCGTAGGGTTACAGGAAACACGACACGGTCTACATCATAAAGTCCGATAGGGACCATTGTTTGTGCGGATGCGATGTTTCCAGCATCAACTATGGGATCTATCCTTGGGAGTCCACGGCCACGTAATATACGGCGTACTAAGGCTTCACTACTAGGTCTAGTCTTAGTTGGGTCAATACCTATTCTCCAGTAAAAGTCACGGTAGGCCCTAACGATAGGGTCTTCTCGTAGAGATTCAGGGCTATAACGCGATCTAATCTCCTCAGTAACTTTCTCAACCTCCTCGTCAAGTGTCCTTGGGTTTAAGGGGCGATCCCCCCAGACAATGGTGTATCCAACAAAGACTCCTAGGGGAGCAGTATCGGTTTCGACGCGGAGGAGGCTATAGATAGTTTTACATAGCTCATCCAAGTTAGGCCTGGCACCTCCTAACGTTGCAGATACTCTTTCTGGCATAGTAGAGTGGCACTCACTTAAGGCAGACCCTTATATGCTTAGGTCTAAGGCTTTGTGGGTAATGCGTATATGGCGTAGGTGTAGATCACAGTCATTGCTAGAATAAGCAGTATGCGCTGGGAAATTCCTAGTACCCTACTCCTTAACGCCATATAGGCAGCACTTATACCAGGCACAGCTAGCACAATCATAAGCCCTATTTCCGAGACCATAGGCGCGCCGAGTATAATACCTATCATGGCGAATGCTAGCGCCGCCAGAACGGTATACACGTGTAACCTATATGAGCACGACATATGACCCTCCACCTTTCTATCCCGTTAACTCTGCTATTACATCCATTAACATGTCGTAGGCGTAGTAGAGGAGTACTAGGCCAAAGATACGACGTACAATGGCGGCCCTCGTTTTGCGCATAGCACGTGCACCGATAGCAGCGCCTAACAATACTCCAGGCGCGGTAGCGGAGAATAGCATTGAATCCACAACCCCATGGGCTAAGTAGACTAGGGCACCCGAAGCACTGGTCAAGGCAACTAGATAGCTACTTGCAGCTATGGCTGGTTTTATTGGCACCCAACCAACCACCACCATGAGGGGTACGTAGACTGTACCACCACCGATACCTAGCATTCCCGAGGCAACACCAGCACTAAATGAAAGGAGACCTAGTAGTAGTGGCCTGCGGACACCATACCGTATAGTAGTGTTACGGGCCTCGTCGAAATACTCGAAGGACCCGCTTGACACGCGTTCACGTGGTCCACCAAAGAATATTGAGGCAAATGCATAGATTAACAAGCCAACAAAAACAGCCTTAACTACTATGCCGGGAACGCTGAGCGTGAAAAGGCTGCCAGCGATAGCCCCGAAAATACCTGCAGGAGCGAGAATTGATACAAGATAGGGATTGACCAAGCCGCGGCGACAATGTGATCCGCTAGCTATAAGCCCATTGACAACAGCTAGGCTAAGACTAGTTGCTACGGCAGTCTTTACATCAATACCAAGATGTGTAACGAACATTGGTACCAGGACAACACCTCCACCAAGCCCTAAGAAGCCACCGACTAGGCCAGCGGCTAATCCAACAACGAAATCGTAGGCAATGCTTAGCTCCGTTGCAATCACCCCTCTCTCAAAGAGCCCAGGGAGAGCCTAAGCGACACCCCTTATACCATTAAAACACATTGGTACCATGAATTTTCAGTGAATTCTTTGAAGTCTTTACTTTATTAGTGGGGTTAATCTTCCTCAGCGCCTTGGGTAAGGTTCTTCTTGTAAAAATCAATATCTTTACAATAATCCAATAACATTTTTACTCAGCAGTGATGTCCTTGTTAAGTTGGCTGACTTTCCATGCACGCAGTAAGGTACCTTGTGCTCATAGTACTTGCTGTAGCATTTGCCTCCTCACTTATACTCGTAATGCTTATCTCATCAACTGATACGTTGGATTCGCAGGAGAAAATAACAGTCTACTTGTGTGCAGCTGCTAAGAAGGCGTGGGAGCAGCTCGTTAGAGAGTTTGAGCGCCGCACTGGCATTAAGGTAGAAGCGGTTTATGGGTCCTCGGGCCGCCTCTTAGCTGCTATAGAGTTATCTGGTCGTGGCGACGTGTATGCCCCTGCATCACCTGAGTACATGGCGATGGCCTTGAAGAGGGGTATCATAGATCCTAAGAGCATTCGTATAGCAGCATATATTGTTCCAGCAATCATTGTACCTCGGAGTAACCCCGCAAACATTACTGGTCTTGGGGATCTTGCTAAGCCTGGAGTAAAAGTAGCTATTGGTGACCCTGAGCATGTAGTTATAGGCCAGTATGCAGTTGAAATACTAGAATATAATGGGTTATGGGAACAAGTTCGTAAGAACATAGTAGTTTATGCAGAGAATGCTGCTAAACTAGCAGCTCTTGTAGCCATGGGAGTTGTTGATGCGGTGATAAATTGGCATGTAACACACTACTGGTACTCCAACTCCACCGAGATAATATGGTTAAAACCCAGTGAGCTACCTCGTATCAGCTACATACCCATAGCAGTCCTCTCGACAAGTAGGAATCGCGAAGCAGCACTAGAGTTTGTGAAGTTTGTTACATCATCCGATTACGCGAAACATGTATGGCAACGCTACCACTACATTACAACACTGGATGAAGTCGTCAAGGCAGCGCCCGAAGCCGAGATTCCGGGTATAAGGGAGCTGCTGGACGATAGCAAAGTAATAGCTAATCGAACTAATTCTTCTTAGGTGTGCTTCTACCTATTGCCCTAAGAATATCTTCGACAAAAATAGGATCAAAGATTTCAAAACAACCATCTCTCCGTACGGCTATTACTATACTGGTTTTGAGTATAGAACCGTCTAGTTTGTCTCGGAGAAGGCCACGTAGAATAAGGTAGAGCTCCGGTCGACCCCACTTCAACCTAATACCCTCCTCATCAGCAGTTTTCAAGATCTTCTCCACTACCTCGTCCAAGCTTGTATCCTTCCGGACAACGAGTAGGCTAGAAGTTGCAATAGTATATGCTGCAAGTGTTTCCCTAGCAATTTCTACATTGGCTATTGCTCTACGGTATGTGGATGAGACATCTTGTCTAGTAGTACCCATAGATCTTGCTATCGATGAAAAACTCATACCAGCGCCATCACGTAATGCGAGTACGCGAAGCTGTTTATCTGTGAGTAGCCCGAACCTGCTGGGCCTACTAATCATTCTTTCCCAAACCTCCCAGAGGACTACTGTAAACTAGATCTTCTTTACGCAGGGTTTAAACGTGGTGGATAGGTGTAAACAGTGGTGTCTTACTCTCCCTCTTTTTGGCGGGGAGAGTACTCGAATGAGCCATAGTGATGTCTTGTTAAAAATACCAGTGGCTACGATCGTACTACTATTTGTTGGTGTTATAGCGTCAGTTATTGTGTGGATTAGTCCACAAGAGCTTCTTCGTGCCTTTCGTGAGACTGAATTTGCCTTTGCCATTGGGCTTAGTCTTATCACAGCAACTGCTGCATCAAGTATGGCTACTCTTTTAGCGATACCTATCGCGTACTCAATGAGCCGTGGGCTAATACCTGGTGGTCGTCTTGTTGAAATCCTACTTCTAGTACCCTTTGGTATGCCCCCAGTGGCTGTAGGTGTAGCCCTCCTCGTGTTCTTCACGAGCACGCCTATAGGTGGTTTCATTGACCAGTTGTTGGAGATAGTGTTTACCCCTAAAGGACTTGTCGTAGCCCAGTTCTTTGTAGTATATCCTATGGCGATAAGAATTCTCAAGAATAGTTTCGCAGCGATAGATCCACGTTACGAGGCTGTTGCTAGAACACTAGGCTGTACAAGAATAACAGCACTTACTCAAGTCTTGCTACCCATGGCCAAACGCGGTATCTTATCGGCTTATCTCCTAGCCTTTACAAGGTCTCTTGGCGAGTTTGGTGCGTCAGTTACTGTTGCGGGAGCGATTAAGGGTAGGACAGAGACCCTCCCAATAGCCATGTACCTAGCTATAACCGGTGGCGACCTAGGCCTAGCTGTCGCGTTAATGCTGGTCTCAATAATTGTTGCTGGAGTGGCGGTAGCAGCACTACTGGTGCTAGAAAAGAATGAACCTAGTCCTGTCTAAGAATAGTCTCGGAGGTGTAGATGTATGTCCTTATACGTCGAAGACTTGTGGGTGCAACGCGGCAAAAGAATTGTGTTACGAGGTGTTGAGCTAAGTACTGAGAAGGGAATGGTTCTTGTCGTGCTAGGCCCCAATGGTGCGGGAAAAACAACACTGCTTGAAGCGATTGCTGGCCTTATAGACCCCATGAAAGGGAGGATAATGATTAACGGGGATCTAGTATTTGATAGTGGCCCTCCACGGGTAAGCATTGCTGTAGAGGAGCGTGGTATAGGTTATGTGCCACAAGAATATGCCCTCTTCCCCCATATGACGGTCTACGATAATATCGCGTTTGGGCTACGTATACGGGGAATGGCGGAGCGAGATATCAGGATCCGTATTAGAGAGTTGATCGAGCTACTAGGCCTACATGGTCTCGAGGGAAAGTTCCCTTGGCAGCTTAGCCGTGGACAACAACAACGTGTTGCGTTAGCCCGAGTACTGGCTATTGAACCCCGCCTATTATTGTTGGATGAACCGTTTAGTGCCATGGATGCTCCTACGAGGGAAAGGCTTCGTGGAGAGCTCAGGAACTTGCTCAAGAGTCTGGGTGTAACGACTGTTATGGTTACTCATAGTTTTGCTGATGCATGGCTCCTTGCAGACCACGTTATACTGCTACGAGAGGGCGTAGTTGTGGCTAGTGCTCCCCCTAGTAGGCTTGCTGAGATGCCACTTAGACTAGGTGTTGCAGAATTTCTTGGATACATTGTGCTGCATGGTATTGTAGAGCGTGTTGGCAATGGGTATGTATTGGTCTCAGTAGAAGGTCTTGGCCCCCTAAAAATTCTAGCTGAGGATAGTGTTGAGGAAG
Organism: Pyrodictiaceae archaeon; assembly: GCA_027046105.1. Next base: position 12,889 of record JALTZQ010000074.1, on the reverse strand, counting down.
GGATACATGTACGTGTAGCAATTAGGCCTGACGATCTTGTACTAGGAGCCAAACCCCAGTACAAAACTAATACATACAAGGCTAGAATCATTGAAACCATTGTGACGAGATACGCTGTTCGGTTAAAGCTAGAAATAGGGGATATCATTATCGTCACAGAGCAGGCACGTGGCCCTCTGGTTTCCTCTCTCGGGGGCGTACCTAAGCCGGGCGATACGGTTTATGTCCATGTCCCCCCAAGTCTCCCAGACATTGTAGTCGAAGACTAAGGCTACAACTTTCCTACTGGCTGGTACTATCAAGGTTTCCCTTGTACTCTACGACACTCGTCTATGCTGCCTCTGTAGTGTAGCTTGCGCAGCATAGATAGTGGAAGATAATTGATGCTAGAAGTGGGCGGAGCATCTTGGTTCATCTAGAAGATGCATTACGTGAATTTCTTGTGGAACTTGTGCGCTTAGCGACAACACAAGTCCCCGATGACGTAGTAGCCGCTTTAAGAAAGGCATACGAGGAGGAGACGGATCCTCTAGCACGCCGACAGTTCGAGGCAATACTGAGAAACATAGAATTGGCTTCCTCTTCTTGGGCTCCGGTATGCCAGGATACTGGTACACCTTACTTCTACATTAAGCTTGGTGATGAGTTTCCACTACGCTCCGGAATATACGGTGTAGTTCGTGATGCTATTCGTGAAGCTACACGCAAAGTGCCATTGCGCCCGAATGCTGTCGATCCTTTCCGTGAAAAGAATAGTGGTGATAACACTGGGCGATACACGCCATGGGTTGAGGTGGAGCTTGTACCAGGTGATAGGCTTGAAGCCACCTACGTAGCTAAAGGTGGCGGTAGCGAGGCGCCATCAATAGTTAGGGTTGTGCCACCTATAGGTGCCGAGAGAAGACTTAGAGAAATAGTCCTACGAGCCGTTGTTGATGGAGGACCAAAGCCTTGTCCACCAGTTGTTGTCGGGGTAGGTATTGCAGCGGGTGCTGAACAGGCAGCAGTATTAGCTAAGAAAGCAGCAGTACTCCGTCCTTTAGGTCAGCGTCATCCAGATCCTGAGGTTGCTAAGTTAGAGGAGGAGCTACTAGAGGCTATAAATAAGCTAGGTATAGGTCCCCACGGTTTTGGTGGTAAATTCACTGCACTAGATGTACATGTAGAATATGCTTTTCGCCACCCAGCAAGCTATGCTATAGGTGTTGTATTTAGTTGTTGGGCGCTTAGGAGGGCCATGGGGTTCATACGCCCCGATGGCTCATGGGAGGTAGTTTCCCATAAAATTCGTAGGTAGATAGTTTAGAGGTGGCTCTCTTCATGGGTAGTGTAAGGGAGTATCACTTACACACTCCTCTATCAGAGGATGATGTGAGAAAGCTACGTGTGGGCGATATAGTCTATTTATCGGGGGTAGTAGTTTCTGCAAGAGATGCAGCACATAAGAAAATTCTTGGCTTACTTGAGAAGGGTGAGAAGCTTCCAATAGACCTGCGTGGCCTCGCACTATATCATGTAGGTCCTGTTGCACGTAGAAAAGAAGATGGTTCATGGGAAGTAATAGCTGCTGGTCCAACCACGAGTGCTCGTATGGAGGCCGTCGAAGCAGATTTCATAGCTAAGACCGGGATTCGGATGATAATAGGTAAAGGCGGTATGGGTAAGAGAACTGCCGAGGCCTGTAAGAGATATGGTGCAGTATATGCGGTTTTCACTGGTGGCGCAGCAGTACTAGCTGCCAAGGCCATTAAGAAAGTAATTGATGTCTACTGGCTTGACGAACTAGGCATGGCTGAAGCCATGTGGGTCTTTGAGGTCGAGGATTTCGGGCCACTCGTAGTAACCATAGACTCTACTGGAAGAAACTTCTACGAGGAGAGGATGGCAGAGGTTCGTAGGAGACTAGAGGAGGAAATCTTGCCATCACTTGGGGGCGGGAAGTAGGCTTTAACGGAACCCTCCAATCCCTCTAAGAGATGGGTAAGGCTCTCCACACGGGTGGCATAGTTTGGTCGATATGCTATACTACGATGTCCTCGTGATAGGCTCTGGTATTGCCGGGCTAAGGGCAGCATTAGAGGTTAAAAGAACAGCTGGTGACAAGGTAAGTGTTGCTGTTATAAGCAAGATACAGCTCATGAGGAGTCATAGTGTTTCAGCTGAGGGTGGTACAGCAGCTGTCCTCTACCCTGAGGAGGGTGACAGTCTAGCACTACATGCCTGGGACACCATCAAGGGTAGTGACTTCCTTGCAGACCAGGATGCAGTATGGCTTATGGTCAAGCTTCTCCCCGAGGAGATAAGACTCCTTGAGCGATGGGGGCTTCCCTGGAGTAGGAGACCTGATGGCAGAATAGCCCAGAGGCCATTCGGAGGCCATAGCTTCCCACGTACATGTTTTGCCGCCGACAAGACAGGATTTTACGAGATGCAAACCTTATACAATAGGCTAGTAGGCTATGATGGCTGGGATAGATACGATGAAGTCTATGTAACCAGCTTCATAGTCGAGGATGGCATGTTTAAGGGTGTAACAGCAATTGATATGAGGACAGGCGAGTTTCTCGTCTTCCGTGCACGTGCAGGCATTATAGCTACTGGTGGTGCTGGACGACTATACAAGTTCACAACATATGCTCATACCGCGACGGGAGACGGCCTCGGTATGGCATTGAGAGCTGGCATCCCATTGAAGGATATGGAGTTCGTCCAATTTCATCCTACAGGGCTTGTACCAAGCGGTATCTTGATAACAGAGGGTGCACGCGGCGAAGGAGGATACTTGATTAACAAGAATGGAGAGCGCTTCATGAAGCGTTATGCCCCACAGAAGATGGAGTTAGCACCACGCGACATAGTAGCAAGGGCGATGATGACCGAAATAAAGGAGGGTAAAGGCCTAAAAGACGAGGTTAGCGGCCTCGAGTATGTCTTACTAGATCTACGCCATCTTGGGGAAGAGAAGATTAACGAAAGGCTGCCAGCTGTACGAGAAATAGCAATAAAGCATGCAGGCGTAGATCCGGTTAGCGAGCCCATACCCGTAAGACCAGCAGCACACTACACTATGGGGGGCATACACACCGACAAGTACTATAGAGTACTCACGGTTGAAGGCAAGTGGATAAAGGGATTATGGGCTGCTGGCGAAGTAGCAGCATCAAGTGTCCATGGCGCTAATAGGCTTGGTTCAAACAGTACAGCAGAGTGCCTTACAAGTGGTCGCATAGCAGGACACCAGGCAGCACAATATGTGCTTAAGACACGAGAAATGGGTATACCAGAGCCAAAGCCAAGTGAGGAAGCGGTAGCAAGAGAGGAGAAACGCGTCTTTGACATGCTATTAAAGCATGAGAGTGGATCTACAACAGTCTACGAAGTAAGAGCGAAGCTAAGGGAGACCATGGACAAATACGTCTACGTATTCCGCGATGAGTCCGGGCTAAAGAAAGCTCTCCAAATAATATTAGAACTAAGAGAAGCAATGAAGAAGGTCTATCCTAGCGACAAAAGCCGTATCTACAACACTGATTGGACGACAGTGCTTGAGACACAGAATATGCTAGATACTGCTTACGCAGTAGTCTATGGTGCATTGCTGAGAACAGAGAGTAGGGGAGCCCACTACAGAATAGACTACCCTAAGAGAGATGACGAGAACTGGCTCAAGCATACACTAGCATACATGACAGTGGATGGTAAGATAGAGACGACATACATACCAGTCACGATAACCACTTGGAGGCCTATTGAGAGAAAGTATTAGCCTCGCAGCTCAATCTTTTCTACACCCCATAGCCAATTGAAATAATTCATTACACGACTAGATATTTAGTAGTCATGATCATGGGCTAGAAGCATCTACATGTGGTGGAGGTGTAGCAGGATAATGCCTAAGCCCAAGCTACTACAGAATATGCCAGGTCTCGTAAAGGCCAGCCTTAACCCATGGCTTATCCGGGTGAGGAATAACCCGGAAAGGATAGCATTCATACTTCATCGTATAACAGGGGTAATAATAGCAGTTTACTTACTGGCTCACATCTATGTGACAAGTCTCTCAACAAATCCTGAACTATGGACGAGAACGATGGAAGTCTTTGGGGCTAGTCTACTCAATAAAATTGGTGAATGGATAGTTGCAGGTGCAGTAATCTTTCACGGGCTGAACGGGATAAGGCTCATTCTCGTAGAGTTTCTTGGGATAGGTATAGGTAAACCCGAGAAACCGAAGCCGCCATACATAGCACCTAGCCTACGCGGTGGTCAGAGAAAGGCTCTCTACCTAGTCTTTGCGCTGTCACTGATAGGTTGGATTCTTGCAGGATTTCTTATCTTTACGGGACATCTACCACTTCCGTAAATGCACGCATGGTGGGGTGGGAAATAATGCCTCGTGCATCAACTATTAGTCTCTGGCAATACATTACTGCCATAATCCTTGTATTTGTACTAACATTTCATCTCATAGAGAGAGTGCCAGGCTTATCACCATTGACAGCAACAAGTTACGAGGAGAGCCTGGAGTACGAGAAAGTCGCTAAGGCTTACGAATCCTATGGCCCAGTATTAGCGGTATTGCTAGTTGTCGCGCTCTTCCATGGACTGAACGGTGTAAGAGGTATACTGCTTGAGTGGAGACAAGGAGTAACCTGGACACTCTTAGTCAACTTGTTGTTCTGGATCCTCTTCTTGGGCTTTACTGGCTACGGATTACTCACGATAATAGCGCATTTACAGATGTGAGGAAAGGGAGGTGGTATGAGGGATGTCTAAGGCCGTGTTTCCCCCAGAGTTACTAGCCGCGACTCGTGAGCCACCTAGAGAGGTTGTCCTACGTGTCAAAAGGTATAATCCAGAAACGGGGCGACTTGAATGGAGGGAGTATAAGGTACCAGCACACCGTGGCATGACAGTGCTTGATGCACTGATATGGGTCAAGGAGCATAGTGATCATAGTGTTACAATGCGGTATAGTTGTCGTATGGGTGTTTGTGGTAGCTGTGGAATGGTAATCAATGGTGTACCAAGACTGGCTTGTCAGACACAAATAGCGGCCGTTGCTGACGAAAAGAATCCCATAGTGGTAGTAGAGCCTTTGCATAACTTCCCGGTAGCTAGAGATTTAGTCACGGACTTTACAGGATTCTTCGAGAAGCATCGGTCAATAAAGCCATACATAATAAGGAGGGATCCAAGGGAAGTTGAGGAGGCCCGGTACGAGTTCCTAATGACACCCGAAGAGCATCTTGAGATATACCAGTTCAGCCTTTGTATAATGTGTGGTCTCTGCTACGCATCATGTCCTGTTGCAGCATCGGATCCCGAGTACTTAGGACCACAAGCCTTAGCGCAAGCCTATAGGTTTATAGCTGATGTTAGAGACGAAGGTGTAGAGGAACGTATAGCAGTTGTTGATACAGAGCATGGTTGTCATCGCTGCCACTTTGCGGCTACATGCAGCGCAGTTTGTCCCAAGGAGGTTGATCCTGCTGCAGCTATACAGAGGCTTAGAAGAATAGTCTTGCTCAGAAAACTTGGTTTGTGGAGAAAGAGGAAAATATCTAAGGTAGCGGGGCCACTAGAAAAGCCTCTTAGGCAAATAAAGGCAGAGTATCCACGACATAATCTACTTGAAGGAGTAGACCCTGAGGCTCAGGCTAGGGAACCAGAGAACATAGACTTTAGAGAAGAATGGCTACGCAGCGACTAGCCCCTCCCTCTCCACGAGGCTTTTCCAAGGAGTCGGTACCTCCTCTTCTACTTGTCCCTTATTTCTCATGAGGCTACTTACTCTGGCAAGGGTGGATACGCGTGTAAAAGCACGGAGCTGTGAAGTATGTTTTGGGAATCCCGTACTTAAACACCCGTATAGGGTAGGCGCAATGCTTATAAGCAGGACCGAAAAGATACGTTGCAACACAAGGCCACAGAAGCCCCACCACCTTCCCATGTAGTTGAAAGCCGGGCTAGAAGGGTAGAATGCCCATGACTCCTCCTAGGCCCAGAACTCTAGAGGAGGATGTAGAGAAGCTGCTACGTGATGCCTGGTCAGAGCTAGTCCCTGGTCTTGATGATACAGCGCTTAATATACTTGGCTACTTTGCACGGACAAAGAGGTCGACATTCTATCGTGCAGCTAGAGAGCTTGGATTAAGCTTTAGCGTTATGTATCGTAAGGGTAGGCAACTAGCTAGCCTACACCTTATACACGAAGCTGGTGATAGCTTCCACGAGATAACAGCAAAAGGCTGTATTGCTGGATTCGTTTACAATCTCTACGGGCTAAAGGGGCTCATAGATTGTCTTGAGACCGTATGGGGTCTCAGCAGCTATGATGCCCGTTACGAGGAGATTGTCGGCTTCCTCCTAGTATTGGCCAAGGTTCTTTCTCTTCAAGGAAGCAACCTTGTAACATCGGATATATGTGTCTTTGGTGAAGCAGCAGCAAAGGTTGCATCACCAATACTTAATGGCGTTATAGCGTATAGTGAATGGGAGGATGCTAATATACAGCTACTCCTATACTCTAACAAGCTAGGTATAAACCCAGTCTATCTGCGCTACGGTGTTGCTCTAGCCCTTCGTGGATTAGCGACACAGCTACCACCATCTATTGTAACTAAGAACCATAAAGCTCTAGTTATTGTAAGAAATAATAAGCTTTTACCAATAGCCCTTTCATGTAACACAAGGTGTAGCCACTACTACCGTAACATGGGTACTAAGTGTCCAGTACTTCGAAGAGAAGTTCAGGAAGCTCTCCGTAACGTAGTATAACCATAACTATGATATGCTATGCAGTGTTTAGCTGGTTAGGAGGCGTGCTATTACTGGTAAGTGATCTGAATAGTCGACAAGCTCAACACTATACTCAGCCACTATCCACTTACTCGTCCTTGAGAGGAGGATGTAGTCTATCCTCTCGTCTAGGGTGGTGTCCAGGCAGCATGTTGGAGTGTCGGTGGCATACACAATATAGTATTGGCTGAGTTGCTGAAGAGCCTCACCCTCTTCCTCGTTAAGGTCTCCACAGATAACATCTGCAACGGGTGGGGAAAGAGCTAGCCTTAAGAGCTCACGAGCTTGTATAGCCCTCTCCTTGGGATCCAAGCCTAAGTGGACAGACACAACCACTATGTCCCCAGCCGGTGTCTCGATTACTGCTTTTACTGCTGCTCGTTGTTCACCAGTACTAGTTAGCAGGAGGGTGTCTACCTGCTTGATGTTATAACGACTCGCTATAAGGACACCATAGGTGCCCTCTATAGCTGGCTGATAGACATAGCTCATCCCAGTTCTCGTGGACAATATAAGTGGCAGGTCCATGAAGGCACTTGTCAATCTTCCAGCATCAACTTCCTGTAGGCAAGCAATGTCTGCGATTCTTGCAAGATACTGTGCAACCTCCATCCCGTTTAGTCTATTATCTGCAGTAAATCCTTGATGAACATTATACGAGACAATGGTCACATTGCTATTGCTGGGTATTATGATATATTTACCGTTACTGTACAGTGTTATTGTTGTAGCTGAGGCAAGGACTACGAGGAGTATGGCTATCGATAAATGTAGTGTAGAAACCCTATGTGTACTCGTGGCTCGGTACGTGGTTGCAACTATAGCAATCACAGTAAGCAGTATCAATACCTCCAAATTATCAGCAAGAGGCCACAGGCCTAGGTAAGGATATGCATAGACTCCAACGGCTGCAACAAGTATTGCTACTAGGAGAATTGGGCTTAGAAAATGTTCTATTCTTCTTGAAGCTGTATGTCTCGTGACGGATAAGGGTATAGCTATTGCTGCAACCATGTAGAGTATGAGTAGTCGGGGTAATCCACTAGCCAGGAGGAGTAGCAGTGAGATAGTGAATAAGCTAAGGGCGGTATGAAGTGGCTTCTTGATAGTAAGCAGCGTAAAGACTGCTAATGTAACCATAAAGGCGTTTAGCGCTCCGAGAAAGGTAGCCAAGTTGTAGACGTGTATGCCAGAGAAGTGAAGCAACGCATTAGGATATACTAGGCCAAGCTCAACTAGGGACATAAACAAGAATATGCCAAGACCAGGCGTGCTTGTATGCCCCGTGAACACGTAGAGTAGCCCACCGCTGATCGCTATAGATGCTAGCAGAAATGCCGTAAGAGGATCATCAATGGGCACGGCACCAGCGGCTATAGCGCGAAGCGCCATATCGCCTGCAATGCCAGCCATCAATATTCCAGGGCTTCTAGCGATCCACGATAAAGCATAGACTAGTATAGCAGTTGCTATACCCGCGTAGACGTGTAGCAATGTAATATCACGGATCAATAGTACTAGAACACCATAAAGAACCATTGAAACACCTACGGTGACAGGTTTAGGTCTAACCAGGTAGTATGTTGCAAAGAAGGCAACTATGCCGAGAGGACCAGGAAAGACATCACGATACCAAAGAAGATCCCAGAGACTCTTGTACGCACCCGCTACAAATATACGTAGAATCGAGAGAAGCACTGTGACAACTGCTATACCAGAGACTAGCTGAAGCCTTGCCAAGAGCAGATCATCCCTTTAGAACCACATACTAGCCACGCACAAGGGGGTACGATCTACTGGTGGTTTCTACGGGAGGGGTAAAATAGTGTTAGTCTTGGCTATCCTTGATCTAAGGCATGATGAGGCTGTGCCTTGTTGCTAGATGGAAGAATTAGTAGGCGTGAATTCATTGCATTATCGCTAGCTTCCATTACTACAGCCTATGTACTTCCCGGGATCCTAACGTCTTATACAGTAGAGATTAACAAGCTAGATCTGGGCCTTGGTAAAAGGCTTGCACTGCTCACCGATCTTCATATTCACCAGCCGCGCTATGATCTAAGAGCTCTACTTGAAGCTGTGAAACCGGATATAGTTGTTTTAGCAGGTGATACATGGGATGAGGATACGCCTAGACTAGACGTTGTCGAGGAGACCCTTAAATCCATTAAACCTCTTGTCAAAGCAGGAATAGCTGTACTTGGCAATCATGAGCACTGGAGTAGCTGGAAACACAGCATAAAGGAGGGCATCCATTTACTTGAAGACAATGGATTCACTGTTTTACGTGATAGCTTGGCTGATATCGCAGGTTTTAGGATTGCTGGTTTAGATTGGAGGGAGAATCCAAGACAATACCCTGGCGTAATAGCACGTGATGCAGACATCATTATCGCGCATAGCCCGGATGCTCTACCATCACTACCAGGTCATGAAGCCTTGTTCTTAGCTGGCCATACTCATGGTGGCCAAGTTTGTTTACCCGGTGCACGATCCATTGTAACTAATAGTGTCTATGGATATAAGTGGGGGCTTTACCGTGTTGATAGGATAGTAGCTTACATTTCTCGTGGACTAGGTGAGAAGTTCCCTGTAAGAATTTATTGTCCAAGACAATTGGTAATTATCGTTTAGGAAGGCGTCTCGTTTATCTAGAGCCACTGGTACAATGAAAGCCCTACCTGGGCCATATATTATGCTGCCTAGACTTCTCGTTCTGCTAGCTGCTGGGCTGGGTACAAGGATTGGTGGTGACAAGCAATTTCTGGAGGTAGAGGGAAAGCCATTATCATACTATCCTCTTGCTGTATCACATCTACTAGGCGTGAGCGAGGCCGTCATCGTTACTCGTGTAGAGATAGGGAGTGAGATGAAGAAGCTCGCTGAATCAATTTATGGTAGTGGCTCAGTGCACATTGTCATCAATAGGGAGATTTGGAGGGAGAATGGCTATAGTTTACTGCTAGCTGGGGAGTCTCTGGGCTGGACTGGTAGAGTACTCGTCTCTATGGCTGACCATGTATACACGCCGCTTGTACCAATAAGGGTTGCAGCAACGAAGGGCTGCTACGTTGTTGGTGGGGATGCCGAGCCAGGGTTTATCGATGTTGAGGAAGCCACACTTGTGGAGGCAACACCGTTCATTTCAAGGATAGGTAAGGGTCTAAGCCATTATACACATGTCGATGTAGGTGTCCATTTAATAGAGTTGAATGTATTATACGATTACCGTGTAGTGTCTGGTAAACTGTCACTCAGTAGTATAGTGGCCAAGCTAGCTGAGAAAACAAACTGCACAGTAGTAGCTGATGTCTCGGGTCTAGAATGGACAGAAATAGATACTCCACGTGACCTTGAGGAACTTGTATCTGGTAGACGGAGGAGGGTGCTCGACGTTGTCCTCGAGTGGATCAAGGCCTAAGATAACAGGGAAATCTACTGATGGCCCTATATCACGGTTAATCAATAGACGTGTATCAACAAGGATAACGAGCGTCATTGTGAAGTACGGGGTTCCATTAACGCCAAACCAGGTCTCGATTATAAGCTTCCTTATGGGTGTTATATCGGGCTATTTATTCGCCACGGGTAGGCCCTTACTAGCTGGCGTCTTGGCGCAACTAAGTTCTATAGTGGATGGTGTTGATGGTGAACTTGCACGTGCCACAGGTAAAGCATCGCGGGCAGGTGGATTCCTTGATGCTATACTGGATCGTTATGCCGACATAGCTGTGTTGACGGGGCTCATACTCTTAGCGCTTCAGGCTACCCATGGTAATACTCTGGTACTGATATTGGGGCTTGCAGCCTTAGCGGGAGACATTATGGTGAGCTACTTGCATGCACGTGGAGAGGCTAGCCTCGGTACTCATCCAGTTTTCCTTGGAAAAATGCCACAGCTTGCATCGAGAGACGTTCGTCTCTTCATAGTATTCCTGGGTGGTGTCTTTGCAAGACCTGTTGAGACACTAGCTGTCCTCGCTGTATTGAGTAACACGTATGTCGTCATTAAGACTTTGGAGTGTTACTTAGAGTACAAGGCTATTGAAGAAAAACATAAAGCTGTGGGGAGGGTACCTGGGTAGACCCAGGCCTGCTCAACCTCTCAAAGACACTAGGTGTCCCACAGCCCACACCTGGTGGTCTAGCTCCCTCTAGCTAGCCTACATCCCAGCCTATGTTATGCAGCACGTGTTTAGGATAGCTTGTACTCCAACCCTAGCTTAGACCATGTGTGTAGTTCGGAGTGTAAGTTGTCGAGGTGGGAGGTAATGGCTAAGATAAGAGTTGTAGTACTTGGCCAAGGCCTTGTTTCAACACATTTCATGGTAGGCGTTGAGAGGATAAAGGCAGGTGAACTAGAGCCATATGGTATCCCGTTTGCCAAGTATAGATTACCTTACCGTGTAGAGGATATAGAATTCGTTGGCTCATACGATGTAGACGAGGATCGTGTAGGCAAGACTGTTTACGATGTAGCGAAGATGCTCGTGGGTAGTGAGTTACCTGTACCGGAAACACTCAAGGATATAACTGTGAGGAGAGGTGTACACCTGCGTAGCCTTGCTGGGCTACCTTTCCGTGCACGCGGTTTAGAGGAAGTTAAGGGGCTTCACTGGGCTCTAGAGCAGATAGTCGAAGAACTAAAGGAAATGAAGCCCGATGTAGTGGTAAACGCTATAACAACGGAGCAAGGCGAGCCATTTAATAGTCTTGAGGCCCTAGAAGCAGCTTTCAAAACAGGTGATGTCTCGAAACTCTCGGCGAGCCAGGCTTACGCCTATGCAGTGGCGCGCTATGCCCAAGAGGCTGGTAAGCCGGTCTCCTTTGTAAACGTGATACCATCGCCACTTGCAAATGATGATGGCTTTGTCCAGCTATATGAGAGCGTGAATAGCCTCATACTGGGAGATGATGGTGCGACAGGTGCTACACCGCTAACAGCGGATCTATTAGAGCACATGGCTGAGAGGAATAGGTATGTAGAGTTCATAGCACAGTTTAATATTGGTGGTAACACGGACTTCCTAGCACTAACAGTGCCTGAAAGAAACATTATGAAGGAGAAGACGAAGAGCAGCATAGTAGAGGATATACTAGGGTATGATGCACCACACTACATCAAGCCAACTGGCTACCTAGAGCCATTAGGCGATAAAAAGTATGTAGCAATGCACCTAGCATGGAAAACATTCAATGGCCTAGAAGACGAGATATTCATAAGTATGAGGATAAATGATAGCCCAGCATTAGCAGGACTACTAGTAGATCTCACAAGAATCTCCAAGGCCCTATTAGACAAGGGCATCAAGGGTACAGCTTACCACGTCAACGCGTTCTTCATGAAGAAGCCTGGGCCAAGGACAGCAAAGAACATAGCAAGAATACTAGCGTACCATAAGCTACTAGAATGGCTTAAAGAACTAGGGGTAATAGCTTAGGCTCGGCGAGCCTCTCTCAACCCCAATATTCTTTTCAGCCTCACAGCCCCCCGCGTAGCTTCTAGTACGAGTACGGTCTCCCTCACTATACGCCCTTCACCGCAATCGTCTAGTGCAAGCCACGAACCAGCATGGACAAGCTTTTCTCCCCTACTAGACCCAATAGCAGCCACACCATTCACGACTCTATTTCTCACCCAGGCAACAATCGTTACGGATTCCGGTGAGAGACTGGCTATCGAGGCTAGTGCACGTATGATGCTTGCACCAGACCTAATCATACGGTATATGGCCAACGAAACGATACAGCACTTATTGCAGTGTCTTCTCCGAATCCCAGCTGTTAACATAAGTTTCTCATCATCATATTTGCCGTCAACAATAATGTAGGTCTCGTAGAACTTCTCTCCTACCGGGAGTATGTAGGAGCAAACATCCTCTGCACCCACGACAAGTACTGGTAGGCCTAAGACCCCAGATATTGAGGACAATACTATTCCCTTTTTCGATCTACCACTCTCCTCAACGATAACGGCATTTGGTGACATGACAACCACACTATAATGATCATTACAAGCTGTTACTCTCCGGAAAAGACTAGCATCCATACCGCGACCTGCAATGGCTAGAAGTTGCAATCTCTCACC
>JALTZQ010000073.1 GCA_027046105.1 Pyrodictiaceae archaeon | reverse complement strand
GCCTAGCAGTGTCCAAGCATGGAATGAGGATAGTGGCTAGTTACCGTGATCTCTGGAGACAGTGGATTGGAGGAGATAGTGAGCCTCCAATGCTTGTATGGATAGCTCGTGGAGAAATTGTGCGTGATAAACAGCTCCTAGAGGATGTGCTTGAGGTTCATCGCAGAGCAGCTATAAAATGGAATAGTGACCGCGAGTACACAGTTAAACTACTCGTGAAGCTTTATAACCTTGACCCGGATGTTGCAGAGATGGTTTGGGAAAGGAATCAAATGTATACGGGTCCCTGTATAACGCTTGAACAGAAACAAGCCATGGTGAAGATATGGGAGTTAGCCTATCAAGCAGGATACCTTAAGGAGATGCCATCGCCTGATCGCATAGTGTCTTGCGAGGATTTGGGTATAGACTGAAGTGTCTTACTGGTTTCGTTTGTTTTGTTGTTGAGCTTGTCTCACTTGTCGCACTTGGACTGGTGTGGGCCCCTCATCGGTTATTATGAAGGGGGTCCAGCCAGCGGCCACGGGTACGCCCTTTGCTTTTTTCACGAGTACTTCACGTACAGTGTATCCTGCTTCAAGTGCTTGTGGATGATATCTTAGCCATATGAAGACGTCTGCTATGCATTCCAGATTCGCGGCTATCTCGGCATGGTACTGTGTTGGTGTATGGAGTGTAGCGAGTACTGTCACTATCCTCTTCTTAGCTATTCCAGCTCTAACCATGTTTATAAAGTCAAGGAATAGTGTTGGCTCGTAGCGTGCAAGGAGAGGGTTAAGACTATCTATCACGAGTAGGCCTTGGCCTGCAATATTGTTTTGGTCTAATTGTCTTGTGAGACCAGAATACAGTGTGCGTAGATCGGTTAGAGGTTGCTCGATTGCATAGCTCTCTGTTTCAAGCCCATAGCGTGGGCCATAAGCATCTATTAGTATGAGCTTCTTTTGATAGACGAGTTTTTCTGCCTCTAATCCCTGATTACCTAAGGCGTCAACAAGCGTTCGTGGGTCATCGTCAAGTGCGAGGTATACAACGGGTTCTCCCCTCTCAAGATACTTTGCTGCAAAGAGTACTGCTAGATAGGATTTCCCGGTACCACCATCACCAGCCATTACTATTAGGCTATCTCGTCTTACACCTTTTGGAAGAAGCTTATCGAGTAGGGGTATACCTAGCTGAATAGGGCTTGTCAAGGGGTGCTCTACCCGCCTAGGAAATAGGGGTGTGCTAGCCTATATTGTTGCTATACTAGGGGCTTCAGAGCTAAAAGTGGAAGGTGTTTTGCTAGTTCCTCTTGCCTTCAGTGTAGAGGAGGCGGTGTTGTATGTTTTTCTTGTCCACTGCTACTAGTTCACCAGTATCTATGTCCTCTAGTAGGAGTATCCCAGCCCAATAGTCTTTAACTACTAGTCTTTTGCCTAGAAGATTGTTAAGGGACTTTGGCTGTGTAACGGCTATGAATGTTGAGGGCTTGGTTATAGGTAGTATGGTGTATGATTGGTATTCGCCAGTGAATCCAGCCCTATTCAGTATATCTGCGAGGCGCTGGGCAATATGGTGTGGTGTTGTTGTCTCTAGTAAGCTGGCCGCCGTAAGTAAGCGATCACGCAGCCTTATAGCCATGCCCTGTGTAGCTAGCCTCGTAGTAGAGAGTTCTTTCTCAAGTCTTCGAGCCATGTAAGCATCTCCCTTCAGTGTCTTAGCGATTGTTGCTGCTACATGTGGCTGCTCGGCTATTCTCCACAAGAGCCTCCATTTCCTTGTAAGCCCTGTTTTCACCCGATCACCACCGTAGTCTAGGATGTAGACCACGTATTCTTCGTCAGGCCAAGTACTTGAGACCTTTAAGCATGCCTCATCATTTCCTGTTGCACATTTCTCGTATAATGCTTGCGGGCTGATACGGTGATCATCACAATACCCATCCGTTGTAGTTGCTATCCTTGTACAGTACTCGTGTTTTTCTGGCTCACCCCGTGGACCATCGTGGTAGCGGCATAGTGTAGGTCCGAATTTGCGTACTCTTGCTATGGGGTGCCATAGAACCTCTATGGTTCGGCGTGGAGGATGTTGCACCAAGAGACCTACACGTCTAATCCTCAACATTCTATGGCGGACTATAGTAGGTGAACGTCCACCTCCAAGCCACTTACGTAGCCCTGAGGCCTCTACTACAGCCTCTGCTTCATCGACAACTTGGTAATCAAATACTACTGCGCGTATTACGGCCGTCATTGTCCCCCCAAATCGAGCTGTAACACTGGTGTGATTAGCTAGTCCTGTGAATAACCGTCCCCTACTTGGTGTAGTTACAAGTTTAGCGGCCGATTTTTACAGGGTATGAGTCTTGTTTCCAATATCTCGCCTCCAAGAACCTCTCTAAGACGCATAACTGCTCTTCGTGCTTCTTTTGCTGTATCAGCGACTACGTAGACGCTAGGGCCTTTACCTGAAACACCAGCACCAAGTACACCATTAGCGGCTTCAACAAGTAGTTTTATGGTTTCACCGCCAAGTCCTAGGGCCATTGCATTAGCTATGCCATTAACTAGTGCTGCTTTCCACCAATAGCCGGAAGTTACAAGTCGCCATGCTGCCTCGTAGAGGCTCCGATATCTTGAGTAGCTATGTACGTCTATGTCTTGAAGTCTATGTCTAGCCCAATACAATATGGCTACGTGGCCCTCTAGTGCTGGGTTATGTAGCACGAGCTCACGTCTACGATTATCAGTGGCGTATCCTCCACAGCCTAGAGTAGCTAAATGGTCGTCGAGGGCTCCAGTTACTGTTAAACCTGCTCGTCTAGCAGCGCGTACACCAAGCCGTGCTACTTCTAGTAGTCCAAGATCAGCGCGGCCGACTAGGTGTAAGATAGCAACAATGAGTGCGTTAATGAAGGCACTACTACCCTTAAGCCCGGACTCGAGGGGTATCTCAGTCTCCTCGAATACACATATAGGGCCAATACTTATGCCTAGGTGTTCTTCTACAACAGACACAGTAGCCTCAACAATAGATGAGTCTATGCTGATCCTTTCGCCACGTACAACGCCAGTAGCGTGGAAGGATTCACAAGGCCTTACATGTACACGTGTCTCGAGATCTATGGCAGCAGCTGCTCCAAACCCACCACTACCAATAGCATTAACGATGCCTAAACCACCATGAACTCTTGCCTCCAAGCCCTACTCCCTCGTATCCTCTAGTCTAGCCCCTAGGCGGCGAAGAGCGTCCCAGAAGCCAGGGAAGGATTTTGAGACCACATGAGGCTCATCTACCTCGACAACAACGCCGAGGCCTAGAGCAAGCAATGCAGCCATCATAGCAATGCGGTGATCCCCATAGACACTGACACGGGCACTACGTGGCTTAGAGGCATTGGGATCTATAACAATGCAGCCATCCTTGATGGATGCATCGACGCCGACGGCACGTAGTATGCTAGTTATAGCCTCAACACGGTCACTTTCTTTTAGCTTAAGCCTCTCTATACAACATATACGTGAAACCCCACGTGCACGAGCAGCGAGCGCAGCAAGTACTGGAGCCAAATCTGGACTATCCTCCACACAGACATTAAACCCCTCTAGCTGAGACTCCTCTGTCTCAACCCATCCATCCCCTACACGTACACGGCCACCACCATCCCTAACAACATCGACGATGACATGGTCGGGTTGTGGGTCATCTACACTAATGCCGGTAACACGCACTCGGCCAGCAAGCACACCTGCAGCAAGGAGTGGAGCAGCAGAGGACCAGTCACCTGGCACACGGTAAGTAGTAGGCCTAGGTGGCCCCTCAACACGGAACCAGCGATACTCATCTCTCTCCACAGTTACATCAAAGGACTGGAGTACACGAATCGTTACCTCAACATAGGGTCTAGACTGTAGTCCTTTAACAACGACCTCTAAACCGCCATCAACACTAGAACCCATTAGAAGGAGTGCAGTGAGGTACTGGCTACTACTACTCGCATCAACAACCACCTGCTTAGAACGTAGAGGGCCACGAACAGCTACAGGTGCATGGCCACCAGGAGAAGCAATAACCGAGACACCAGCACCTCGAAGAGCATTCAATAGGCCAGCCAATGGCCTACGGTGAAGCCCTTCCTCGCCATACAAGAGGATAGGCTTATCCAATAAGCTTGCTACGGCTACACTAATGCGAAGTGTTGTACCAGACTCACCACAATACAAGAAGGGCCACCAGCGTAACCCACTACTGGAGTCAATAACGAGCCTTCTATGCCCCCATTCAGTGTCAGCTCCAAGGCTACGAGCTACGCTAACACTAAGACTAGTATCCAGTGAAAGTAGGGGGTTAACAATAATGCTCTTGGCTTGGGCTAGAAGTGCGGCAAACACAGCACGATGAGTATAGCTTTTCGAGGGAGGAGCCTCAACAACACCATCAACGCTACTAGGTACTATCCTCAAGCCAAAAGGCACCCCACACCACCGTTAAGCACTCCTTCCAGACCTGAAAACTAAATCCCCGTTCATTACATAGCTGCCTGCGGCCAATACGCCAATAGCTTAGCTCTATAACACTACAAAGATGGGGGATGACTGGCCTCCCCGCTAAATAAAAACCGTGTCGGGGCCCGAACCCCTTCCTAGGGGTTGTGGAGGGGGTGAGCTGGAAGGACCCCTTGGCCCCAAGCAATGTCATACTATTTCTGGCGTGCACGGTACGCCTTGGTGATAAGTGCTAGGCCTACTACTAAGAATAGTGTTTGCGCCAAGAGTCTGCCCCATTCCATTGAAACCGAGTATCCAGTGAGAACAGCGAGTACTGCTCCTAGTGGTTGTTTATTGTGTAGTGGATGATCTGGTGGTAGTCCTAGGTCGTAGGCTTTCTGGGCCAGCCAGCCAAGGTCAACATTGTCTTCTTTCAACCACTCTATAAATTCGTGGACAGAGTAGCCGATTAGCCCAGAAGCAACAAGCAATAAGAGTATGGAGGTTACTTGAAAGAACTTATGTAGGCTTATCCTCAACCCTACCATCCGCGTTAACAGTGATATTATTGATGCAGAAAGGACTCCTAACACTATACCCATGGTTGTTGCCATAGGTGCAGCTACGAGGAATGGTGTTATGAAAAGGACGGTTTCGAGAGCCTCACGAAACACTATTATGAAACTGAAAGCTACAAGGCCAGCGGCCGAGGCTATAACTGCTACACGTGCCTCTATCTCCCTTCTTAGCCTAGACCCTACTCGTGTTAACCAGTACACAACAGTCATTATCAGTATGGCCGCAATGATCGATGCAGTAGCCTCGAAGAGCTCTTTCTCGGGGAATCCACCATATAGCCATAATATGAAGGCTCCTAGAACGATACCCGCAATAACAGCCATAACAGCGCCTATAAGCAAGTATTTCTGCATTCTGCTACGGCCTAACCGGTATAACGCAACAGATATTATTGATACTATGAGGAGTGCTTCGAATGCTTCACGAAACACTATAATACTTGTCGATAGGAGCTCCTGGGCAGAGTCCAAAATACCCCTTGTTAGGGTAGCCTAACAATATGTACGCCTATAACTGACTCCCCGCGAATAAACTCGGAAGACGGTTCTAAAACGAAGTCTCAGCTGAGAATTGTTACTCAATTTAGGTGCTAGCACGTCCCCCTATGGAGCCCCAAGAAAAGCAGTCGGGATGGGGCGATCTTATTGTCTCCTCACTTACTTCTTCCTCAACCAAGCATCTAAACCGAATTGTCGTCCGCGGAAGAATTCACGATAGGCCCTTCTAAGTCTTTCAATAGCGTTTTTGACTCGCTCGACCGAGAAGTCGTGCTCCTCAACCAGGATCTCGTAGATGCGTTTTTCGTCTGGCTCTCTCCACTCAAGAGTATAGTTGGGCGTTGCAGGGGGGTTAAGGAAGTACTCATAAATCTCTATAGGATCCTTTGGGAACTCGTGTCGTGGGAGACTACGTAGGAGCTTTACCGGGTCTCCATAAGCCTTTACCATTTTAAGTGCTGTTCTAGGGCCAATGCCTTTCACGCCATCCGGGTTATAGTCTGTGCCAACTAGTATTGCTAGAGCTACTAGTTGTTCTCTCGTAAGCCCTAGCTCCTTTAGCAGTGTGTTTAACTCTATGAGCTCTGGTTGAACCTCTACATATACATTCTTGCGTGGTAGCTTCCTCTTGCCGGTTATGGCTAGGTTCCTTACGAGTCTTGGTGCTCCGAATAGAAGGGAGTCATAGTCCTGGCTAGCGGCGCACCAAGCATCACCTTTCCGGGCAAGGTATGCTGCCTGAGCCTCTCCCTCAGCAGGGGCCTGCACGAAAGGTACTCCCATAGCGTCTAGTAGCTTCTTGGCATCCTCTACCATCTCGTCAGTAAGTTTTGACGCCATTTGTGCATATCTACGTGCAGCTTCCATGTCCCCTTTCTTGACGGCTTCCTCGTATTTCTTTACAGCCTCGGTCTTGACCTTCTTTCGTCTCTCTATCTCAAGATACTTCATCTCTGGTGGTTTACCGTCAAACACGTACACTGGTTTTATGCCATGCTCTGCAAGGTTTATGGTTCGATAGAATAAGCCTGAGAGATGGCTCGTAACCCTACCCCGTGAATCCATGAGGGGAGTGCCATCGGGTTGTCTTATGGCGGTAAGGAACTGGTAGAGGGCGTTATAGGCGTCTATGGCTACAACTTTCCACTTCAATTCTTCAAGCCTTATTGTGCGTATAGCGCTGCTTGGTAGTATCTCACGTAGATTTACACCCAAGACACTAGCCTACCCCTGGGAGGGAGGAGGGGGAGGGCCCCATTATGGTTTTACCACGACAGCGGTTGCATCATCATCGCTGCATAATCCTTGTTCTACGTTCTTTCTCGCTTTCTCGACTAATCTACGAGCTATAGTCTTGGGGTCACGTGTTTCTTCGAGAACCTCCTCTATAGCCTCTCCTATCTCTGCATTACTACTGCCTAGACACTTATAGACACCATCGCTTAGAAGTAGTATTAGTGGGTCACGGTGCTTCCTTAAATCTATTGGTTCCTCTACAGTATCGACGCTGGGTTGACCTGTTGGTGTGGGAGCTGGCACGCTTCCAATGAAGTTGGTTAGTGTATTACCTTGTGCATGATCCGTTGTAAGCTGGTGTATAGATGATTCCCTGCCCTTACGTGTAAGCAAGTATATTCTCGTATCACCAACATGGCCTAGGTACATTTTATTGCAGAGTAGTATTATGAGGGAGAGTGTTGAGGCTGCATAGATATTTCGTTGAGCCAGATGATGTAGCTGGCTTTTTAAGGTACGGTCAGCACGCATTACGAGGTCACTTATTATCGTGTTGACCTCTTTAGCATTGGTCTCGCAAACTGGTCTCTCCTCACGCTCTACTAGCTCTGTAAGCCATGCGGAAAGCCCTCCAGACACCATGGTGATTACAGTGTAGGAGGCGTATCTCCCCCAACCCCCACCACTAACACCATCTGCAACAGCTGCGATGACTGCTTTCTCTACTCTGTCACCTATTCTCAGTGGTATTTCAAGGCAAGTAGCATAGTCCTCGTTCTCTTGGTGCCGTTTAGCGGTAGCCGTATAGTATCCGCATGACCTCTTTACTATCTTGCGTAAACCACGTAAATGGTCTCTTAATGCTATTGCAAGTGCTGCAGCGGAGAACCCAAGTGAACTAAACATCATGATAAGCTCGATAGGTATGAGCAGGTGTATTCACCCCCATGACCATAAGTCTTTGAGACTAGGTGTTCACATAGGGGGTTACTGGATGTAAACCTCTTCACCCTGTGGGTCAATCTGTATGTTTACGCTCATTTTCGTCTTAACTTCTTCAAGGAAACGAACTAGTTCAGCAGCATCACGGAACCCATATTTTGAAACTAGCTCATCCAGTCTATACCTACCATGAAGAGATAGTTCGCCGTAGAGTGCTTCTTCAAGGAAGCTCTTGGCCCTCTCCCGCTCAAACCCTAGTATCCTTGCAATAGCATAGAGGGTAAGCCCCATAGCTAGAAGCCATGAGTTAGGCATAACGGCCTCAACTACTATGAGCTGTATGAGGCTAATTATGTTAATTTGTGAAGGGATTCGAAGCTCTATTAAAGCAAGACCGGTGTATACAGCAAATAAGAGTATTGCTATTGTTGAGAATATTGCTACGATATAGTGTAGGTATCGTATAAGCTTATAGTATGCCATGGGTTTTAAGATCAATGTTCTACTCCCTCTAGGCGATGGACAATACCTGGTGTGGCTGCACCATAAGAGTATACCGAGAGCTAAATATAGAAGAGTAACTCTGAGTGCATCCATCCCGGGGTAAAGGGCTAATATGGCTAAAACACTTATCGTGTATATGGTTTTAGCCCTGGTATTGCTTCTAGTAATCACTGCATTGGAACCAGCTCAAGCGGAGCCCGTGCCTGTAAAGTTCGTTGTTTATGGTGATCCTCGTTGTCCACACTGTAAGGCATTGACCGCAGCGATTGAGGAGGCATTTCCAGGAAGCCTTGTCTTCATAAATATTGGTAGTAACATGACTGGTCTACAAGAATACAAGAAGCTATGGGATATAGTGGTTGAGGATATAAGATATGCTATACCGTTCACTGTACTCTATCTCAACAACACTCCTAGAGCCTTCATAGTGGGTGAAATGTCTGTAGACGAGCTACGTAACTTGGTACAACAACTCGTTAGTACTAGCCTTATCCTCTACTGTAGGGGAAGTGATTGTAGTGAACTAGGCCAGGAAAAATACAGTCGTGTACTCGAAGCTCTAGGTCTACAATCTCCAACCCCAATGGCTCCTTCTAAAGTAGCAGAGGAAGCTGCCGATACAAGTACGCAGCCAGGGAATCTTGCCGGGATACTAGCTGTTCTAGCAGGACTAGCTCTCATGGACTCAGTGAATCCATGCTTCTTAGC
The DNA here is from genome assembly GCA_027046105.1 of Pyrodictiaceae archaeon. The sequence continues at coordinate 9,820 of JALTZQ010000073.1, read as the reverse complement.
CTTTTATGCACTACTTGTTGCATCAGCATCAGCTCTTGGCGGTGCAAGGAGAGCTATAGTTCTTGGTCTTGCAATAGCGGCAGGAGTTTATGTTGGCTACTTCCTCCTAGGCTTTGGCATAGCATCGCTTCTAGAAGCAACTGGTGTATGGCTTCGCCAACTTCTTGGTGTTGCAGCTGCAGTGCTTGGCTTAAACATCCTACTAAGAAGGATAGGTGGTGGAACACTACAGGGCAGTGTAGAGTGTAAGATATGTAAGTGGGCTGATAGGGTTCGTGACGCGAGCCCCGTACTAGCATTCTCAATAGGCTTTGTAGCCTCGTGGACGCTTCTACCCTGTACAGCTGGCCCCTATGTGGCAGCAATAGCTCTTCTCGATGGCTATCCGTTCATAGATAAGCTTGGCCTCCTAGCCTTCTATAACATGGTCTTTATCTCACCACTTTTAGCAGTACTGCTGGGCTCAGCTAAGGCTGTAGAGAAGCTCTCATATGCTTCAAAAATAGTTGAGCCTCTAGCTGGAGCTCTACTTCTGGCCCTTGGAGTAGCTATTGCAGTTGGTATAATCTAGCGCCGCCTAGTGTAAAGTGGGCATAAGCCACAGAACCATGGAGCAGATGATACTTTCACCCTAGCAATACCATCCTCGCTTTTCACAACAACATCACTAAGCTTGCCATGTGCTTCTCCGCTAACTCTCCATAACACACAAACACCATTGTCATTATGTATGCATGTCTCAGCCTTCCAACCTCCTATAAGGGATGCTGCATGGTAGAAAGCCTCCATGCTAATCATTCTCGCTGAGATACTTGACAATTCTTCAGTGACATTCTTTAATTCAGACCCTTGACTTTTTACTCTTGAAGCTAGCTCTGTAAATGCCTCCTCAAGGCCATGAACCTTCTTACGTAGCTCATCCATTAATTCCTCGCTACGATAAATCCTTGGATCTGGCTCCAGTACTAGAGGCAAAACTAGCCCACCATACTCCATACTAGAGAAGTACTGGCTTGAAAACCCTGAGGACACAAGAGAGAACGAGATGAAGACAAGCATGTAGTAAGGCATGAGGATGTCTTTGTGCTTGCCTGGATAGTAGGAATCCGGGTTACTTGAGAGGTGTCTAAGAAAGGATCTTTGGAGCTTTAATAGTAGTACCATATGGTTTCGTATTCTCGTGGATCTTCGCCTATCTCTTCTAAGCGTTTAAGGTAGTCGTATATTGGTACATCCACGTATGGCCATGGGCTTATGGGTGCTATCCCTTTCTCCCATGGATGCCATAGATAGACGCGGTTCCCGTAACGTGGTGTTATAGCTATTAGTTCGCGGTCTTGCCATGCTCTTATGTGGTTCTTGCCTAGTGCGGGGACATTGAATACTGGTTCATCGGTGCGGAACATGCCTGGTAATAGTCTTGCCTCTTCTTTCCTCTCTTGCATAATCCTAGCTATAGGTACAAGGTAGTCTTTTTGCTCAAACTTGCCTTTGGGGTAGAAGTTGTAGTAGGGGTCTATACCCACCTTCTTGAGAGCTATCCTTGTCGCCACGTAGTGGAAGCGGCGACTAGTCACAAAAGTGTATACCTGCTGATTGTATACATAGATTCCTTGCCTACGTAGCTTTCGAACGGCCTCTGCTAGGTCTGGAGTAACCTCCTCTACACTCTCGACATGGGTTACGAACGAGATATTTCTCTTACCTGGCTCTATGTAGCTGCCTAGCATTTCAGCAGTCTCATCAGTTATTCTCATGGGTACTGTTACTACGATCCTACTACCAATACGTATGTGTTTTACATGGTCTATTTCCGCTAGCTTCTTGATTATCCTTTCTAGCCTCTTATCGCCAAGCACCATTGGCTCACCACCAGTAAGTAGTACGTCTATTATAGTCTCGTGTTCTGCTATCCAGTCAACAGCCTTGTCTATTCTCCATGGAACCACTATGCCTTCGGGAAAGAGTGCTGATTCTATCTCCCAGTTCCTCTGACAATACACACAAATCTGAGGACAGGTATCCGACACCTTGATTATTGCTACCATAGGGTATCTACGAGTAACTAGGTCATGGGGTGAGGTATCGCCTTCCCTCATGAAGTCAAATACGTAGCGACGGTCATGCCTATGTTTGGCCATCATCTCCACAAACCATCTTGGCGGTATGACTTGGGCTCTTACTACGGGGTCACGCTTACGGTCTGCACGTGTAAAGTCGAAGAGGCTTAGATAGTATGGTGTTATACCGAATGGTATTCTGTTCTCAATGGCCATTCTAATGTTATGTATGTCTTCTGGTGTTAAGGGTACGAGTTCTTTAAGCATTTCGACGTGCTTCATTGTCTTAAATATGTTCCTGTACTGCCAGTGGTAGTCGTACCAGTCATCGAGTGTAGCGCCAAGGTAGTCGAGGATCTTTTGTCTATTACGCTTACGCTCTTCAATGACCTTTGGGTCTAGACCATTAGTATAGCGTTTCACGTAGTTGAGTACGAGGTTACCTAGATTGTCAAGGTAGTTAGAGCGTATTAGTGCTGCTTTACGGCCCTTAGCCTCCATGAAGGCCTTTATCGCCTCAATACCGCCTAGTCTCTCGCCAAGCCAACCCATGGCATAGTTTGCTGTACCATGGATTGCTTTGAAGAGGTGGCGGAATTCCTCAATAAACCCCATCCCAACTTCATCGTATATGCGGGGATCGTCTTTGGCTAAACGGTAAAGGTATTCTAGTGTACTGAAAGTTGCTATTTTCTCGTTTCTCTTAGACAATATGTTGCGAAACACATTGATTGCTTGGAGTGCAAGCCAGTAATCCAATGGATGGAGATCTATCTCGCCATCCCGTATCTTCTGCTCAAGCTCAGCAAGATATGCATAGAGTTTCTTACGTGCATCTTCTAGGTCACGTGCCTCACGTAGTAGCCTATGTATTCCCGGTGCTTCATTCCACATTCTCTCTACATCGGTTCTTGCCACAGGGTAATAGCGCCACGGGATCTCTGCAAGAATGTTTACGCGTGCTTCACGAATATCCTCGACACGATATTCTAGCACGGCTTGTGCCCTAACGCCATTGGTCATGAGCTAGTCTTCCCTCTCCTTCCACGCAGCTAACGTATATGGTGAATTCTCTGCTCTGCAATATTTTAGTGTTTTGAGTAGACCCCACATTAGGTTAAAATGGAACCTGGCAGATGCCATAAGAATGAGTGTACTTGGGAGAAAAACACTAGGTTATCAATGCATGAGCTACTGGTTCTCCCTAGCCTCTAGTAGTTTTTGTCTAGCCTTCTCAACTAGCGGTACTCTTAGTGGTTTTTCTGGCAGTATACCTTGTGGCCGGAACAATAGTACACTAACAATTATCAATCCCATTACAACATACTTCATGTATGGCATTGCTAGTGCTATGTTTTGTGGTAGTGTTACTCCTAGTGCTTCTAGTGAGCTAGGGTTGAAGAATACCTCTAACCCGGTTATGATAGCTGCACCAAGGAGTGCACCTATGTTGTTTGCTGCACCACCAAGCATTGTAGCAGCTATGACCATGAATGTTAGGTCGGGCTTATATGTGTTGGCATTAACGTTGCCAGAGTAGAATGTGAGTATAGCGCCAGCTAGACCAGCTATAGCAGAGCCTACTGCAAGAGCCTGCATTCTTAGTCTTGGAATATTGTAGCCATAGACTTCGCCAGCTACCTCATCGTCCCTCATAGCCTTTAACGCTCGCCCCCACGGACTATTGGTTGCTAGTTCTACGTAGAGGAACACCATTAGAAGTAGTCCTACTGCGAGAGCAGCATAGGCTGCATCACTCCAGGCAGGGAGCCATGCAAATGGCCCAGGTACACCAGAGATGCCATTAAAGCTGCATGCAGGCCATTCACTGTTGTACACTATCAATCTCACTACTTCGCCGAGAGCAAGCAGGGTTATTGCGAGGAAGTCGCCACCTAGCCTAAGTGCGGGATAGCTGGCAATGATCCCGGATACCATTCCTACCAATGTAGCCACGATGAGTGCTGTTATGAATAGAAGGAACAACATTGCAGGTCCTATGACCCCCTCCGTTACGGCTAGTGTCATGACTGTCTTACCTGCACCAGTACAGTAGGCAGGCATTCCTTCAGCCTCAACAGTGATACCTAACGCAGTGGCACCCATACTCACGACGATGTATGCTGTGAGGCCCCCAGCAGCGTACGCACCAAGACTCACGAAGAGTACTTTGCCGAAATTGGGTATGCCTCCAAAACCATACTCTAGGTTAAAGCTAAGCGCTAGTATGGCGTAGACACTGTAGAGTATCACGTACTGAACCACAATACCAGTAATCCCCTCCATGGTTTACGCCCTCCTTACAGCTAAGGCCTCCATACGTATAACACCCTCAGGTTTGAACATGAGTACTAAGACCATAGTCACTAGTGCTATGACGGGCGAGTATTGTGCGCCAATACCTAGGAAGATGTCGCTATAGAAGCTTATCACGTGCTGGGCTAGGCCTAGTATAAGCCCAGCTATCATTACACCAAAGAAGGTAAAACCACCCATAATAGCGGCAGAGAAGATCCATAGCAACATAAGCCACCCACTTTCTGGGTTAACAACATTATAGTATGCATAGATGAATCCAGAGAAGCCCGCCAGTGCACCAGCAATTATCCATGTCAGTCTTCTGATAAGGAAGATGTTAATGCCTGATATTCGTGCCAGTGTTGGATTACTAGCAGTAGCTCTCATAGCTTTACCTATTCGTGTCCTAGTAAACATGAACCATAATCCAACGGCTAGCACTAGAGCGGCGAGTATTGCTAGTGCATGTGCTGTAGTAAATGATGCAAGCCCTCCCAGGCTGAATAGCGTTATGCTTCTCTGGGGTGTTGCTACCTCCAAGTACCTACTACCAACAATCAATACAACAACACCTAGCAAGCCGTAGCGCAGCGCTAGCCCTATGCCAATAGAGGCTACGAGTAGCTGTAGTGGCGTCGCGCCCCTCTTCCATAAAGGCTTAAACCCTAGTTCATCGCTAGCAAGCGAGATAGCTGCTCCAATAGCTAAAGCAGCGAGTACAGCAAGTACAATACCTTCTAGACCTGGCGCTAGTACTGCTGCAGCATAGGCAGCATAGCCTCCATAGGTTATGTACTCCGCGTACGCGAAATTGGGAACTTTTGTGACACGATAGATGAGTGTAAGCCCCAATGCCATTAAACCATAGAGACTACCTATAAGAAGCCCATTCAGTATAGCACCAATAGTTCCATAGAATAGGCCCTCACTCAACACAATGCTTCACCCCATAGCCTAGCGCCCATGGACTCCCAGGAATAGTCTCTGGAGATCTGGTCGCGAAAGTATCTCCTCACCAGTACCTTCAACAGCAACCCTTCCATAGACAAGCACATAGCCCCTATCGGAGAGCTCTAGTGCTCTTCTTGCATGTTGTTCAACGATAAGAATCGGTATACCAGTCTCTTCGCGTATCCTCTTCAATACGTCGAGGAGCTCTATAGCTATTTTTGGGGCTAAACCAGCAGTAGGCTCGTCTAAAAGCAGTATTTTTGGTCTAGTCATTAATGCTCTACCAACTGCGACCATTCTCTGTTGGCCACCACTAAGTGATCCTGCAAGCATCTTACGGAACCTCTTGAGTATGGGGAAGATATTGAATACTGTCTCCATAGCGTCCCGTATACGGTTCTCATCGCGAACAAGGTAGGCACCCATCTCAAGATTTTCCTCAACAGTCAGATCGGGGAATATATTGTCGGTTTGCGGGACAAAAGCCATCCCTAGCATAGTCTTCTTTTCTGGTGGTAGTTTAGTAACGTCGCTCGAATCGAAAATAACCTTGCCATTAAACACCTTTGCTACACCGTATATGGTCTTCAGGAGTGTGCTTTTGCCAGCGCCATTAGGGCCTACAAGGGCAACGATTTCACCTCGATCAACGTGCATACTTACGTCTTCGATTATCGGTACATCTGCATAGCCGCCACTCAAGCGTATTGTCTCAAGGACTTTCACGTTCAATGAGGGGTCACCTCATGCAGAGCCTAGGTAGGCGTCAAGTACGCGCGGATCATCAGCGACTTTTTCTGGAGGACCTTCTGTGAGAACCCTACCTTCATGCATCACAATAACTCTCTCAACAAAGTCGAACAATACTTCTAGACGGTGCTCGATAACGAAGATGGTGAGTCCCTCACGGTTTAAAGCCTCTAATACACGGAAAATATCGCGGGAAAGAGCTGGAGCAACACCAGCAGTAGGCTCGTCTAAGAGTAGAACACGGGCCTCGCCTACGAGTGCCCTAGAAATATCTGTCAGCTTCATTTGGCCACCACTAACACTATGGGCGGGATTGAGCAATACACGTGTAAGCGTGAGTCTATCCAGGGTACTGAAAACTTTACCCGCAAGCCCTTTCTCAGACTCATCCTGCTCCCATTGTTTCCATCTTCTCCTCTGTAGTACTGATGATAGAGGTCCTGCACCAATTCTTTCACGGGACGCCGTGGCAGTGTTCTCAACGACTGTCATGTTCATCCACAGCCTTGGTATTTGGAAGCTTCTCACAAGACCTAGCTGGAACAACTTATGGGGCGGCAACCCGGTCACATCTTGTTCGTAAAGATAGACTCTTCCATCGTCGGGCTTATAGACACCAGATATGACATTGAAGAGCGTTGTTTTACCACTACCATTGGGCCCTATGAGTCCTACGAACTCACCCTCCCTTATCTCAATACTTACACCATCAAGTGCCCTTATACCACCAAAGTATTTCTTCAAATCCACTGTCCTCAATGCCATCCTTCTAGCCATGGCTATGTACCCTCAAAGCCGTAGCTATGTACATGCGGTACCGGGATCCTACGAGAAGGGGAGGTTACGCTGTAGGCCTCTAAAAACAATTGACGGCCCACCGCGTGGTTATAGGGATAAAAACCAAACCTAGGGTAGGACAAGTATTGTTGCCGCTTGGTTGTTGAACCTATGTTTCTTCGAACCATTCGACTTGGTCGGTTGAGCCACGCCATATTCCAATGTCTTTAAACTTATAGCCTTCCGGCGTCTCCACTATTGTTGTTATGGTGTAATCGGCTATTGCAGCATCTCCATTCTCATCAAGTATCTTGTGACCAGTAGCGCCCATGTAATGGAAGGCTACTATTGGTAGTACCTCCTTGATAGCCTTGCCATCGTACTTGCCTGCCGCTAGGACACTTAACATTGCAACCCATGCTGCGTCGTAAGCATAGTATGCATATGGTGTTGGCTTCTCGCCATACTTCTCCTCATAGGCTTTCTCGAAGTGTTCTGTTACGGGGTTTCTTGCAATGGCGGGTCTTGTTATAAGTATCTTGACCTTGGAGAGGAATGAGGCTACCTCAGGGACTTCAACGAACGTCTTTCTACCAAGGGCGTCAGGGCCGAACCATCTAACTTTGCCAAGGACGTCTATCTTTGAAGCGCGCTCAATAATCTGTCTACCATCGTTGTCGAAAGCTATTATTAGCACAGCTGTTTGTTCGTCAGCACCAAAGTTTGCTACCTTGGTTGCAAGCATGTTTACCTCCTCGCTTAGATCGGGCTTCTCTGGATGGTACAGTATAACTTCGACCTTGCCTCCTAGCTGTTCGAAGGTCTGCTTGACTAGATCTGCTAGCCCCTTACCATAGTCGTCGTTTCTTGCTATTATTACGAGCTTCCTATAGCCCAATTGATATATTAGCTTGCCTATGGCTGGCCCCTGCGCAGTGTCTGGTGGAGGCATTCTAAACACGTAGTCGTCTGGGAATGCAGCTGCTTTACCTGTACTACTTGGGCTTATCACCACGACCTGTTCCTTGTTTACAATGGGCATTACTGCTGCAGTCTCACTAGTGGATAGAGGGCCTATGATGACCTGTATGCCCTGGCTAATAAACCTCTTTACCACGTTGACTGCCTCTTGTGGATTCGCCTTAGTATCCTCGTGTATTGGCTTAAACCTGAATGGCGCGCCTACACGCTCGAGGAGAGCATTCATTTCCTCTATTGCTAGGAGGGCTCCCTTAAGCCTACGTGGACCGTCTACGGCATAACCGCCACTAACAGCTATGGCTAGACCAATAGGTATCTCCTTGGGGAGGCCTTCAGCTGTGGCTCCAGCAACGATCGTTGTTGCGGAGGGTGTCTCGATAGGTGTAATGACTGTTGTTGGAGATGTTGTTGGTGATGGTGTTGGGCTAGGTGATGGAGCTGCTGGAGTCTCTGTAGCAGGCTTTTCGGGTGGTGCTTGCTGGGCTAGGAACCATGCAGCTATACCTACTAGGACAAGGACTACAATTACTCCTAGAGCCACAACTGTTGTGCGCTTCATGGAAAGCACCTCTGCCCTCCACTAGGGGGTATGGGGCTTTTAAGTTTGTCCTATTACTATCTCCTCATCTTACCGTGGGCTACGCCTTGACGCGATCAAAACCGCCTCATTGGAGTCAAGAGAACGTGATTGTCAACTAGTTTAGTTACATGTTTTGGCTCTGAGAAATAACATCCTAGGAGGGTAAACCGATAGGTATTCCATCGCCACGGATATCAGTGTAGGCCTCCAGTAACCCTGTTTCCTCGTTAATGACTGCTATAGCGGCCACGCCTAGCCTTGATGGATACTTAGCTTTCTCAGTACTATAGCCATTAATGGCTACGTCTAATCCCTCCTCGGCTCTTAGTCTCCTGGTGCCTGGGTACCATATGAAACGGGGGTAGTCAAGGGCCTCATGGAACCCCATCCTATAGTCAACGATATTCGTGAGTATTAGGCTGTGGAGTTGTGGTCTAAAGTGTCCACCCGATAAACCTATAGTGTACACTTTCTTATCGTCCCGGACTATCATTGCCGAAAGGGTATGCATAGTCTTCTTGCCAGGCTCTAGGCTATTGGCATGATTTGGGTCTAAGCTAAAACTCTGGGCCCTATTATTCAATGTTATTTGGTAAAATGGTTCGGTGACGCCAGAGCCGAAGGGGTGAAAGAGGCTTTGAATACCAGCTATCATCATTCCATCCCTATCCACTACTGCAAAAAATGTTGTATCTCCATCACCTTGCTGGGGCATAGGTAGCCTACGACTATTTTTCATTTCTTCAATGAACTTATGGCTAAGTAGTTCTCCAACGCTAACCTTCATGTATCGTGGATCCGTAACATAATTGTCTCGTGCCCAGTACGCTGCATAGTAGGCTTCCAAATGCAATTTTACCCTCTCGGTACTAGAAGGAGGTATTTTGGAGAGATCATAGTCTTCGAGAAGCCTTAGAACATGTAGGCTAGTAATGCCCTGTGTTGGTGGAGGCATCTCATAGATACGTAGCCCACGGTATGTAATCGATATGGCTTCGCCAGGTAATGCGTGATATGCACGTAAATCATCTATGCTTAGAACACCGCCACGTGACTCTACATAACTAACTATTTTTTCAGCTATATCACCATCGTAGAAGGTTCTAGGATCCTCTGCTACCATTTCTAATGCCCTTGCAAGGCCACGGAAGGCTAGTGGTGAGCCAACGCTAACACTGTTCTTGCAATACGTTTCTATAGAGCCTGGATCTTTATTGAGAACATCTTTGCATAAACGATTTATTGCTGATGCTAGGCTAGGTGTTACTCCAAACCCCTTCTTTGCCGCCTCAATAGCAGTCTTCACTAGTTCCTTCCACTCAAAAGTGCCGTGTCTTCGCCATAGGATGTAGAGTCCATCAACCATTCCAGGAACATTGATTGTTAATGGGCCTCTTTCGGGCATCGTCTTGTAGCCTTTCTC
>JALTZQ010000072.1 GCA_027046105.1 Pyrodictiaceae archaeon | reverse complement strand
TGTTTCAGGACGTTCACCATTAAGTCCAAGTACAAAGTTTATGCCAGGCAGTAGCTCTGGTAAACCATTATAGCCTTGCCTACCCCCAATCCTATTGATCACCTCTATAGCTTTTAAGGCCTCATCCGGGTATACCTTTAACTTGTTTTTCTCAACTACGTTTGGATCAGCAGTCTCTATGCCCAATGCAGCGACATCTCCAGGAGTATGATACTTTACGATCACCTTGAGAGCTTTCTCAGCCTCTTTAGGATGATGGGCTATAGTACCTGGATTAACGTTATCTATATGAAGCGTTTTTAGAGAAGGTGCAACTCCCCTTATACCATAGAATAGCTTCTCCAAAGCGCTAGGATTAGGTTTAGGCCATTCGGTTTTATCTAGCTCATTGCTGCCATATACTAAGATGTCAGCTTGGCGCCCGATACGGAAGTGTCGTACACCATGGGCATAGAGGGCTTCAACTTCCTTAACCACGTGTATGGGATCTCGTTGTCTTGGTCTACCATATAGTTTTGTTGCGCAAAAGCTACAACCACCAACGATCCATCGTGGACAGCCTCTAAAGGTTTCTATTTCCGCTACCAAGTTGTAACCATGGTTAGGATGTTGAACCACTATTTTTGCACCACGAATAGCAAATGTATTGAGAAGAGACAAGTCATCAATAATACTCCAGGGTCTCGCTTTTTCAAACCCATACTTCACGAGCTCGTAGATGTATGCTTCCGGTTCCCCTGTAACGATGGCATCAAAGAAGGACTTAATATCATTTGGTAGTGAAGCAACGATTCCACCTCTATCAGCTATCCCCCATCTAGCAGCTCCTCCTACAAGTACCTTCAATGGGCGCTCAATTACTCGAAACCAGGTTCGAAGCTCGTCTTCAGTAATTGGTCTTCCACCTAAATATTTACCCGGCACAACAATACCTGCAATAACTATTAGCAGATCGTAGTTATTTGCATGCGAGAGAAATGCATGTAAATTTTTTCTTATCTCATCAACTGTGATGTAGTCTATACGTGTATTCTTTTGGACACTCCATATGGCGCCAGCAATATATCTTGGATAAACATCTATGTATGGTGGTACACCTAGCCCTGCAGGCTCATCAACATAACCGTCAACTATAAGTACCCGCTCTATTGCAATGACTACACCACCCTACAGACTTTATCCGTAAGTGCTTGGTCTCCCTTAGGGGGTTCTGTGTAGTTGTCCAAGAGATACCCCCTTATACTAGCTATTGACGAGTATGGTACTGGTATAGAACATTTAGTGAGAAATGCTTGCGATTATGTGGCTGGTTTCAAAGTAGGTCTTCCACTAGCATTGGAGGCAGGGTTAGAGTACGTAAGGAAAATCAAGACAATATGCAATCAACCGATCTGGATTCTTGATCTAAAGCTAGCTGACATAGCTTATGTCATGATGCGTATAGCTAGACTATTTCACTCTTTAGCTGATGCTATCATAGCACACGGATTTGTTGGTGGCCCAGGAGCGCTTTCTGAGCTTAAAACCTTCCTCGAAAAACGTGGAGTTAAGCTGATAGTAGTTTCAACAATGAGTCATGAGGGCGCTAAACAGATCTATGATAAGGTGTTGCCGAAAATAGTATGGGTTCTTGAAGAGATAAGTCCTTGGGGAATAGTTGCACCAGCTACGCGGCCTACCCTAATATCATGGCTTCGCCGCCTCTTTCCTAAAACAAAGATATTGTCCCCTGGTATTGGTGTGCAAGGAGCTAGACCCGGCACAGCATTATGTTATGGGGCAGATTATGAGATCGTGGGTAGGGCTGTAACATATGCTTCTAACCCTTTACTAGCACTAAGGGACATAGGCACTATGCAGATGGAGGCGCTAGAAAAATGCAAGACAAGACATGTACCATAACAGAACTCCTCAGCAAAGAGGGCATTATATTGTTCGGCGAGTTCAAGTTATCGTCCGGTAAGAAAAGTAACGTCTATATTGATCTACGCCGAGCACTTTCAAATACAACACTATCCCGTATTCTCTCCGCTCTTCTACTAGCAGAGATATCAACCTACATTACTGGCATAGACGTTATTGCTGGTGTTGCAACTGCAGGAATACCTTGGGCAACAATGGCTGCAGCCTATTATGCGAAACCACTTGCCTATGTAAGATCAAAGGAAAAAGAACATGGTACCCGAAGACGTGTGGAAGGAATAGTCGAGGGTAAGAGGATATTACTTATCGATGATGTGGCAACAACAGGATCGTCCCTCCTTGAGGCGGCAAGGGCTTTACGTGAACATAGAGCTAGGGTTGAGGTTGCAGCAGTAGTAGTCGATAGGGGTGAAGGAGCTAGAGAACTCTTAGCGGAAAACGGTATAACACTCATTGCTCCCTTAACTCTACGTGACATGCTTGCTTGTCTTAGAAAACACGATACTGGCCTCACCCCTTATTAGACCCACGAAGTAAGGGTAGCCTTCCACTGGGCACACTTGCTTCGACTAAAAGGACGCGACGTAATCTCCATACTAGATTTCACACGTGATGAACTACTTTATCTCTATGAAAATGCGGATGAGGCTTTTCGCTTAGAGAGGAAAAAACCATTAAAGGGGAAAATCCTTGCTCTAGCATTCTTCGAGCCGTCAACAAGGACTAGGCTAAGTTTTGAGACGGCAATGAAGCGGTTAGGTGGTGACACTATCGGTTTTGCTAGTGAAGAAGCTACAAGTATAGCTAAAGGAGAAACACTGGCTGATACCATACGGATGCTTGACGCATATGCCGATGCTATAGTCATTAGACATAAGTATGAAGGTGCTGCAAGATTTGCAGCTGAAGTAGCAGACAAGCCGGTAATAAATGGTGGTGATGGAAAGCAGCATCATCCGACACAAGCGATGATAGACCTCTATACAGTTTATAAGTTATTTGGTCAAATTGATGGTTTAACATACGGTATTCTAGGCGACTTAAGATACGCTAGAACAGCAGCTAGCTTTGCTCTTGCACTAACGCTATTCACTCCAAGAAAACTCTACTTGATATCACCGCCACAACTAAAACTTCGTGATGAAATCAAAAGAGAACTTACTTCTAGAGGTCTAAGACTCGAGGAAGTGAATAACCTAGAGGATGTTATTGGCGAGTTGGATGTCTTATACGTTGTAAGATTGCAAAAAGAGCGGTTCCCTGACCCTAGTGAGTATGAAAAAGTTCGCGGAACATATCGTGTAACACTAGAAACAGTGGAAAAGTATGCGAAGAGGGATTTACGGATATTGCATCCTCTGCCAAGACTTGATGAAATAGACCACCGGCTCGACTCAACACCATATGCAGCATACTTTTACCAGGCAAGGCTTGGCGTCCCACTTAGAATGGCTCTTCTTTATGAAATTTTACGCGAGGACTAATAGTATGGGTGATGCCTCATGGGTAAAGGTGACCTTCTTGTGAGAAAAATCCATACAGGCACTGTAATAGATCATATACCCGCTGGCCGTGCACTTGTTGTACTAAAACTTCTCGGTATAACAGGAAGGGAAGGACTTCGCGTAGCACTGGTAATGAATGTGGAGAGTAAGAAGATGGGTAAGAAAGACATAGTTAAAGTGGAGGATAAACTGCTTACGCAAGAGGAGACAGACAAAATAGCACTTGTTGCTCCCAATGCTACAATAAACATCATTAAAGACTATGAAGTTGTTGAAAAAAGACGTGTATCTCCACCGAATACTCTAGAAGGATTGATATCTTGTCCTAATCCTACATGTATTACAAGGAAGCGTGGCGAACCAGTATCCACTCGATTTGTCATGATAAACCGCAAACCACTAACATATCAATGTATGTATTGTGCAACGATAATAAGTGAAGAGGATATACTAAAACAATTCATGCACAAGCATGGATAAAGTGGTGTAGTGTAAATATGGAGCCCCGTCTTGCAGGTGTTTGTGGCGATATAGTGGTATTGGAAAACAGTGTATTGTCTAACACTTGTGTCGAGATAAAGGAGAACAGGGTTATTCGTATTAGTTCTAGCTCTACAAGAGATTTCATGGACTTGCGTGGTGAGGGAACGGTAATTGTACCTGCGGTTGTTGATCTCCATGTACATCTAAGAGGATTAAGAAACTCGTATAAGGAGGATGAATACACAGGGACCCTAGCGGCAGCATGGGGCGGTGTTGGTATTGTTGCTGATATGCCTAACACGGACCCACCTATACGGAGCATTGAAGCGCTTAAGTTGAAGCTGAGCTCGCTAGCAGAAAACGCAATTGTAGACTATGTGGTCTACGCAGGTGTACCGGATAAGCGTAATGAAATAAAGCAAATAGCGAAATACGTCGTTGGTTTTAAGCTATATCCAGAGGATCTACTGAGGGATAAAAATATCCTTTGTGAAGTGTTTAGAACGGCTGCCACCATGGATAAAATAGTGGTAGTTCATGCTGAAATACCAGAGCTCTCACGACTCGAAACTGGTT
>JALTZQ010000071.1 GCA_027046105.1 Pyrodictiaceae archaeon | reverse complement strand
GGTGTAAACATTCTTTCAAAGTATACGAACTCTTACAGAGTAGTTTACGAGCCTAGGAAATGGCCAACGTCTAGAGATGATACTTTTAGAGCCGTTTATAATTGTCTGGAGAAAGGTGTAGAGATGATTGTTTTTGTTGGTGGTGACGGTACAGCACGAGATGTTGTTGAGGCAATGAGAAGTTATGGCGCTGTTGCACCATTGCTCGGTGTGCCTGCAGGCGTCAAAATGTATAGCTCGATATTTGCAGTGTCTCCTCGGGCTGCTGCATTTGTGTTGGCTGATTGGCTTAAAAATGGGAGGCTATGTAGTGGCGAGATTGTTGATGTCGATGAGGAGGCGTTTAGAAGAGATAAGCTTGTGTTGAAGCTTTACGGTGTTGTGGAGACACCTTGTTCAAGTATGATTGTTGGTGTGTCTAAGCAACCTACACCGGATTCAGAGAAAGAGAATATTGAGGCTATAGCTCGCTATATTATTGAGAATATGGATGAGTGTACATTGTATATCCTAGGACCAGGCTCTACGGTTAAGGAAGTGGCTCGCTTACTAGGAGTCGATTATAGTCTTCTTGGCGTTGACGTCATCCATAATGGAAGGCTTGTCGTACGTGATGTTGACGAAGAGAGGCTCTATAGGCTGGTAGTAGAGCATTTAGCGCGGGGTGGTAAGGCTAAGATAATAGTTACTCCTATTGGTGGACAAGGATTCATCTTTGGGAGAGGGAATCAACAGATATCTCCACGTATAATAAGACTTGTTGGCCGTGAGAACATCATTGTGGTTTCGTCTCGTTCTAAGCTAAGACGATTGAAGTTACTAAGAGTAGATACGGGTGACACTAGTGTCGACGAGCTTCTACGAGGCTACATAAGGGTAGTAGTTGATTATGGTGAGGAGGAGGTTAGGAGGGTGGAGTAGGCTGTGATGAATATGCGTGGCTTGCTAAGCCTCAATGAAGTATTATCAGTGGGTATAGCTGTATTTGCCGTATTATTTGGTTTTGGCGGATTAGGCCTACTAGCCAGGCTTGCTCAAGGCATAATATGGGCCTATGATGCAGGTGTTATTGTAGGTCTTTTGCTAGGTTTTGTACTCCACGAGTTAGCTCATAGGCAAATGGCTATTAGAAATGGTTGCACTGCTAGATTCGT
Source organism: Pyrodictiaceae archaeon (assembly GCA_027046105.1). Next base: position 17,929 of record JALTZQ010000071.1, on the reverse strand, counting down.
GTTGTGGAGTACTGGTCTTGTCCTTACCCTGTTATCAGGAATTTTAAGGTCTATGGGCTTCTGGCTTGTTATATTAATGCCGGGCTATGTTAGTATTATATGTTTTGGTTGGGGTGCAAGGAGTTCGCTATCTGTATCTGCGTCTGGTCCCGTAGTTAATTTGGTGCTTGCACTTTTGGGTATATTAGCATATATGTTTAAGATCTATGAGCCTTGGTTTTGGTATGGTTTCATCTCGATAAATGCATGGCTTGCCTTCTTTAATTTACTTCCCCTTCATCCCCTCGACGGCTACAAAGTTATGGTTGAAAAGCCCCAACTATGGTTAGCCCTCTTTGCATTGTCATTGATTCTATTATACTTTTTGCAGATTGCATAAATTGTGTACATTAATGCGGCGCAACAGCGGGGACAACGTCCTCGATATATTGCTATGAGGGCTTTCCCTTTAATACCTCTTACAAGCTCCCTATAAGTATTCATCATGTGGTTTGGCATTCCAGGCGCAATAAGATCTTCTCCATGGACATATCCTATCATTTCTAAGATGCTGGGATCGCCGATCGACAATACAATTTCGTCTCTCGCAGTTAGGATATGGTTAACTATGAGATCCATAACATCTTTAGATGCGTTGTTTATGAGGGCTAAAGTGTAATCACTCTTATACAAACAGAGCATTCCATCAAGGAGATTTGTAGTTAGCTCGTCTTTTTTTACTTCAGCGCCCGCTGCCTTATGCACGTCTATTAGTTTTTGATTCTTTAGCCATTCAAGTAGGGTTCTTGCTCTCCTTTCGCTAATATCAAGTTCTCTAGATAAACCGTGGCGTCCAATGGGTCCATAACTATGTATAGCATAGAGTGCTGTTATGAGATCTATGCAGTCAGTACGTCCTTTGTCACCGCACGTCTTTTCTATAAGCTCTCCTATATTGTTGCAGTTTAACTCATATGTCATATTGTCACTCTCCTTCAGGATACCTCATCAGCCTCTTTTCTATAATCTCTGAGCGTGGTAAATAAGAGGGAAATAGCGTTTGTGCATTTACTTCTTAAACCCCCTTGTAACGTTATTTGGGCTGGAAAGACAGCCCACTGTAAGCTGTCTATTACACATTGATACCTACATGCTTATGTGTAAGGTGCTGTCCTAAGCGGTGGATCGTCTTGCGTTTAGGGAGGAAAGTAGATGCGTTAATTCGACAATTACATGAAATAAAGAAATTGGATGCTAACCCCTACAAGGGTAGATTGTTCACATATATCTATGAGACGGGAGATGAGGCTCTAAGGGATTTAGCACATAAGGCTTTTGATGAGTTTTTAGACACTAATGCGCTTGATCCAATGGTTTTTGGCAGTGCCTTGTTCTTTGAAAAAGAGATTATAACTTTTTCTAAAAACCTTGTTCATGGTGGTGATGATGTTGTCGGTACTGTGACCTATGGTGGTACAGAGAGTATCATGCTTGCAGTAAGGGCTGCTCGTGGCCTTTATAGGAAAAGGAAAGGTGTACATCCTAGTCCCCGCATAATTGCGCCTTTAACAATACATCCTTCTGTTAAGAAAGCAGCTGACTATCTGGGACTCCGCGTTACTCTTACTTCTATTGACCCTGAAACCAAGAAGGCGGATATCGAAAGCGTGAAAGCTGAGTTGCGTGATGATGTTGCGCTGGTTGCCCTTTCGGCGCCAAACTATCCTTATGGGACGATAGACCCTATTAGAGATATTGCTGAGGTTGCATTTGATAAGGGAATTCCCGTTCATGTTGATGCATGTATTGGTGGTTTTATTCTACCGTTTATGGAGAAGCTTGGCTCAAAGATAGAGCCCTTTGATTTCAGAGTTGAAGGTGTTACTTCGCTTTCAATGGATCTTCACAAGTATGGGTACTCGCCTAAGGGTGCTTCAGTATTGTTGTTCAGGGGTGTTGAGCTCAAGAAGGAGAGTTTGTATGTGGATTTGTCGTGGCCGGGGTACCCATTTATTAATACCACTGTTCTCTCTTCAAGGTCAGTTGCTCCTTTAGCTGCGGCATGGATGGTTATTAATTATTTGGGAATTGAAGGTTATATTGAGAAGACAAAGCTTGTCATAAAGGCTCGGGATGACATACTAAAAGGCCTTGAAAGACTTGGCTTTAAAACTGTTGCACCGGTTGAGTCCTCTCTATTATCGCTTACACTGCCACTTGAAGATGACTTATTTAGATTTCATGCCAATATGACTAAAAGGGGTTGGATAATAGGCCTTCAACCAAAAATTGAAGGATTGGCGCCTTACAACATACATTTAACAATTACTCCTATGCATGCAAAAATTGTAGATGCTTTTATCAAGGATGCAGAGGAGTCTTTAAAAGAGTCTATGCCGAGGGAACTTGAAGATGCGAAAAAACTGTTAGAAAAAGATCCTCTCATTTTAGCCAACATGATAGGCAAGACTCCATATGACTCAATTATCATCGCATGGCTCTTATCAGCTATACCATCCAACATCGCTTGGGAAATGGCTAGAGAACTTGTGGTTGAGGTGTATAGGGCTTGAGGAAACTCACTCTCCTAGTAGGCTTAGCTACATCCACTTTTGCTTCACAAGCTATATGGGTTACCTATGCCCCTGTAACTAGCATGGTTGCAGAAGAGCTTAATGTATCGAAGGAGGCTGTGGGTGTTCTAGCCCTTATATACCCCGTTCTCTTTCTATTACTCACACTGCCAAGTGGTATCTTACTTGATAGGAACTTTAAGCTATGGCTTACTTTTGGAGTAGTTTTCACAGATCTCGCAGGCGCTCTTAGGCTGCTGGAGCCGAAAAGTTACATCTGGCTTCTGATATGTCAGGTTATGGCGGGAATAGGCCAGCCTTTCCTATTGAATTCGTTTGCCCTCTTTGCTTCCCGAGTTTTCCCAAATAAGAGGGGAACTGTTGTCTCTATTCTTAGTTTTGCAATGTATTTGGGTATAATTTATGCGCTTGGGACAGGCTACTACATCTATACCCGCTATGGTTTAGAGGCGCTTAATGCATTAATAGCGGTAGTATCCGTTGCGGGCCTTTTGTTGTACATCTCGGCGGTTGGAGTGTTGACAGAAAACAACCCTGTACATGGAAGTGGATATAGTGTTCTGGAGGGTCTAAGATCCCTGGCTGATAGAAGAGATCTTTGGCTTCTAGGAGTTTTATTGGGTCTTGGAGTCGCGCTTTTCGATAATATGTCAATATGGCTTGAGGCAGCTTTGGCACCGGCAGGACTTAGTGATGTAGCGGGTTTATCAGTGGCATTAGCGCTCTTGGCTGGACTTATTGGTGTTACATTTATACCTGGCATAGTTGTGAAGGCAGGTAAAAGGACGTTTTATATAAGGTTAGCTACTATAGTCGTCACCTTAGTGTACGCTTGCTTAGCGATTACGGCTAATCGAGTAGCTATTCAAGTGCTTATACCGATAGCTGGTTTTGTAATGCTTCCAGCATACCCAGTTATAATGGAGTGGATTTCAACATTTTATGAGAGGGATATTCAGGGTAGAGCTACGGGTGTACTAGGTCTGATAAGTAGGATCTTTACTGTGGTACTGGCTTCTATAGCGGTAGTGTTTCTCTCGGGGCCAGCACCTTACTTTGCGTTTCTTGCAAGTCTTTCAGCCATTGCTATAATAGTTGCAATATTACTGCCAGGTAATCGTTAAAGAGTATACTACGCTATTCAAATGATCTCCGAAACCGTATGCCGTAGACACCTTAGGCTGGCTTACCATGGGCCTATGTGATAGTATTCACGAAATTAAACTTATTGTAGACAGAATCGCAGCATGTGATAATCTAGTTGCTTCTGGACTTTGGGAGATGCATAGGTATATCAGTGTTATTTGTAGGCATCGCGATAATATTGATGTCTATGAGGAAGCCTTCTCTAATATAATGGCCTTGCTCCATGATCTTGATAACTTGTTTTCCGGGCTATACGGGGAGAGTCTCCCCTCAATGCTCTTCAAGGCTTTAAGAGAGTGGCGCATGAACTATTTTAGTAGTGTGGTTAGCGAAGGATTTGTAGATGACCTAATCTCATCTCTGATTATTGTTGAGACTATCGTTTGTCGTCAAAGAGGCGGCGTGGCACGCTTCGCTCATAGCGTGTAACTATGTTTAACCATTCGTTTTCAGGTATCTCTATGTTTTTCTCAAGCAGGAATACTGCGAGCTCTTGACTCCGTATTTCCTTAGACTTAAGTATTGCTCTCTCGATATGACGCCAATCTGGTCTAATCTTTAACCCGTACTCTTCGTAAAGCCAGTTAGCGAGTTCCGATGGCTCAAGATACTGTCTAGCAATGGATAGTAATAGCTCCTTTATTCTTCGTTCAACAATATTGTCAAGCAATTCTTTATCGGCCTCCAACGGTCCGTGAATACTTCAGTGGACGCTATTGGCGTGTCCTCAGTCTCCTGAGGCCTCTGTCATCGGCCGGTTTCTTGAATTTAGTAGGCTCCAGGTTATAGTGCTTAACTGGTAGATTAAGATGTTCAGCTACACGTCTGATGATCCACGAGTAGCTGGGGTCCCCTTTGGAATAGCGTATTTTGAGTTTGTGGTAAACTACACGGTAAACTAGTCTCCCATCGTGGTCATATACTTCTATGTATCCTTTAACGTGGCCTCGTAAATTGCGAACAAGGTGTACTTGTACAGCATAGTGGTTTTCAGGGACGTTAAACGATACTATATATGCTTCTCCTTTAGAGTATATGGGGCCAGTTTTTTGCATTGATCGATACTTCGGCTCTAATATGTCGCCATTGTTATTAATGATTAGTACTATGTCGCGTACAGCATGTTTTCCTGTTCTACTTTTACTCTTTTCCACCCGTAGTAGCACTGTCCCCATTGCTTATCCCCTTAATTATTAGCTTTGGTGGTCTACATTCAATAGTGGCTTTCTGCTCTACTACTAGGAGTAGCCTACGTAGGTCTATACCAATTGCTGGAATATACAATGCCTTAATGGATTGAAGGTGCATCATTGTATTTCTACATTTTCTTTCTTCGAGGAGCAATCCATTACTATCATATATTTTTACTACGCTTATTCCATTGCCTCTATCATGGCTTATCAAGATAGTTGCATCATCCCCCATTTCAGTGCAACCTCCTTCTTAAGCCTAGGCTTTGTCTATGTAAAAACGCGGTGGCATAATTCTATGACTTCTGCAGCGAGGGCACTTGCTTGGTCGACGTGGTTCTTTCAAGTCTCGAAATACGTATCCACAGTCTTTACACATTGGAGGTTCCATGAATATGGCTTTGCGGCCTCCACTTGCTCGTCTAATGCTTTTAGCGATGTGTCTTATATGTTCATACACTATTCTCTCGCCTTCGCGAGGATCGATACCCAGCATAAGTGCTATCTCACTTGCTGTTAGAGGTGTACTAGAGTTTTCAAGCAGCCTTATTATTCTTTTACGAATAGTCTCCTCAATGCCCACGAGCTGTCCTAGTTTCTCCTCTCCCGTGGTAACAACTCATATAGTCTTTCTTTGGCTATGTGTTCAGCTTGCTCAAGTATTCTTCTTGCAGATTCCGTGGGTACTGAAACCATTGTATCCACTAATTCGATCCTTGATGTAGATGCTACCTCCACTATGGCTCTATCTACATCATCTAGTATTGAGATGATTCCCGGCATTATATTTTTGTACTCATTGCCCAGTACTTTTATGACCTCCTTTACCGTTGAAAGCTCTTCTGCACTAACTATGTTAGTTGTAGCTAGAGTCTCAAGCCTTAAAGCTACAGCCTCTAATACTAGTTGCAGTTTTACAAGCTTACGTAAAGTCTCAATTGCTTGCTTATCATTAGGGTTTTGTGCCACTATTCTTTTAACGCGGTTTACGAGTATTGATAACTTTGCCGTAGCAAGACGTATACTTACTGTCGCCTCGAGTAGTCTAAGCTTTGGACTATGTTGACGTCGGCGTAGCAAAAACATTGCACCCTTCCAACATTATTCTTTCCTCATCGTTATGGTATTTTGTCTTGATCGGGGTTTTAGGGATTCAGCCGGTCCACTCGTAGAGAGCTATAACGACATAATAGACCGTGTTCTGCACGGCAAGCGAGCTGTACGCTATTATCTTATAGGGCTTGAAGTGTTTTAGTTCAGGTTTACTGTAGACATCTACTCCCGGTATTGAGTAGGGGCTGAGATAGACAGCAGTCACATTGGCGGGGCGTATATCTGTCTCAGTAACGTTAGTGTTCGCTAGATTATACGCGGCATCTGCGAGTATCTGATATATTAATCCTTGATAGGTTCCAGGTCTAAGCGGTGTAAAGACATACACTTGTCGTCCATCTGGGAGATTCCTAGCTTCAAGATAGTTTGCTTCGCTATAGCCAGCTATACGTATCATCCAGACAGATTTTGGTATATCGATTTGAGCTAAGTATATTGCTGTATTATTGTTGTAAGCTAGTACGTCATGTACCATTATGAATGTTTTTCCCGGCTTTAGGCCGAATTCTCGCAATAACTTTGATGAATATGTTTCATTACTAACCAGTATCCGTGCAAGTAGCTCAATTTGTGTAGTGTTTATTGTTGCACCGTCAGCCAAGGTGGGCCTTTTTGCAGCTACTGATATGGGATAGCCATAATCCCACCACGTTACTACTACGGCGTCCTTGGGCAGCTCTTTTCTTATTGTTTCGAGTAGTTTAAGCCAACTCGGGTTAACTGGATTATGGATAGTTACTATAGGTGAATTTGAGGTTAGTATTCCTGGTATTCTCGTTGATACGTCTTGATAGGAGAGAGCTACGTTGTAGAGACCAGCCGAGACTATGGCTACCAAGATAAGGATGGCAAGAGCACGGCGTAGATCACTTGGCTCACTGCTTCTTTGTCTTGTTTTCCTTGTGTCCTCTGACTTGGTTATGAGTGGATGTATCAGTGCTGCGGTGGTCAGAGCACCTAAGACGCTTGCAGATTGGAGTAGATAAGCCATACCTAGTACGCCATATAGTAGCCCACCACTAAGTAGAGCTAGAGGAAGCACTTCGATGCGCGCTTTCCTATAAACATGGTATAATATTGCTACTAATGCGCCGGTAAGGCCAGTGAATAGTATAAGGTTTATTCTCTCAAGTGATGGTAATGCTCTTGGATCACCGAGGAAGGCCGTATATAGTGGTTGGTGCTCAGCAACACTCTCGACAAGAGGATGGAATTTTACTAGTCCTCTTAGGGGCCAATATAGTGTGTATACTAGTCGTCCTGCAAGCCCTAATGATGGTAACACGAAGGGTGAGGCAATGACTACTATGAGTAGTATAGTTCCATAGAGATGTTTTACACTAGTCATTATTGGTATCTTTATCTTCTTAGTTCTTGTCAGTATTTGTGAAACGCGTGTGCAGCCTATGTAAAGCGTATAGGCGAGTATAGGGCCGCCTAGACCTATTGCGAGTGAAGGTATTAGTTTTGTGGCATTGAAGGTAGATGCGATACCTAGTACAAGCGATGCTACAAGGCCTATGAGGATGGTTAGCTTAAAGTATTCGACTAGTCTATTTTTGTCATCGACCACTAATGGTAATGTTATGGCTACGGCGGCTATTGAGAGTACTAATAACATGTATCCACCCCACATAAATCCTGGCAAACCTAGCGTGATACCAGCGATTATTGCAATTCTCTTGTCTTTTCTCGATAATGCTTCACTGAACATGAATAGGCCTAAAATGATGAAGGGTAGTGTAATACCCTCTTTCTCAACAAAGCCGCCGTGAGTTCTATCCAAGCTTGCTGGTGTGAAGGCTAGTAATGGCAGTATTGCCAAAGCGGGTAAGGGGCCAAATAATCTTCTAACGTAGAGATAGCCTATGATTATCATAAATATTGACATTAGTGGTGGTATAAGTGCTATCCATGCTTGTAGGCTCATAATGTTCGAGAAAGGCCAATACGTCGAGGCTGCTAGTAATGGTACAAAAATATAGCTAGACTTTGTAAAGTCGCGTCCCCAAGGGTACCAGAATAGGTGTGTATCCGGATTATCTCTTGTAAGACCAAGCCATGAAAGTGCCCCATTCTCATAGAGATAGTTTGCAAGCCAGTACTCTATCCACGGGTCGTTACCATAGAGAAACCCGTACTGACGTAAATCAACTGGTATATCAGCGAGCCTGGGGTTATTTACTAGGTTCATTGCAGTATACCATGGTATCAGCCTAAGCCAGAAGCCAGTAACGATCACAGCTAGTACTAAAATTGTTTCAATTACTAAGAGGGTGGTTTTTGACGATAGCAGTGGTCTAAGTCGATTCAGAATAGTAGGTGTAGAGAGTGTTGTTCTTCTCTTCCTCCTAGAGCTACGTGCCATCACTGTTCTACCAGTGGTAGGCCTCCAAGAGGGCAAGTTTAAATCTTTAATTTGTTTCTTGAGGCTCTTTTGACTGAAGCCCTCTTACAACATTTAATGCTGCAACGAAGGCTGCTAACGCGTTTAGTATGGTAAAAATTGGGTCTCCAAGAGCCATGGCGTAAATTGTTAATAGTATGCTACCTGCTAGGTAAAGTGTACTGAGACGAAGTGGGGGTGTGTTACTTAAACCTGTGATCCACCCGGCGATTATCAGTAGCATACCTAGTATGCCCACCATTAAAACTGGGTAATCGATCATTGCTGTGCGCACCAGAAGCATCAAAACTGCTAAGCTTTAGCGCTTAAATACCTACTCGGGGCTTGCTTGCGTGTTGGTGTAAGGGGATCGGCTACTTTATGGGTGGTAGGTTTGAGTCTAAGTAAGATAGTCTTCATGAAGAAGAGATTGAAAGAAAAGTTTGGTGTGGTGGGTGTTGTTGCAGGTAGGTATGTAGAGGCTGGTTATAGTGTAAGAATAGGTTTCGATACGGCAGCGGGTAAAGTAGATATTATTGCTAAGAAAGGGGGTCAAACTCTAGTCATAGATGTTGTAGAGGGAAAAACTGTTGTCGACGTGGCTAAAATAGAAGAGATTGTACGTAAGGCTAAGAGTATTAACGGTAAACCAGTGCTCATCTTGTATGGATCTGGGCCCCGTATCAGTGACAATGCACGGGAAAAAGCACGAGAACTTAGTGTTGAATTAAGACGTATAAGGCCTGGCTAAATCAAGCGAGGAGTAACGCGAGAACAGCTTTCTGTGTATGCAGCCTATTCTCGGCCTGGTCCCATACTACGCTCCAAGGCCCTTCAATAACTTCTTCGGTAACTTCCTCTCCGCGTTTAGCAGGTAGACAATGCATGAATATGGCATTCCTCTTAGCCAAGTTCATGAGCTCCTTATTTACTTGATAGTCTCTTAATAGCTGACGCTTCTTCTCCGCAATATTTTCCTCACCCATACTAACCCACACATCAGTATAGACAACGTCCGCTCCACGCACTGCCTCCCTAGGGTCTTCAATGACTTCTATGCTACCACCAGTTTCTGCAGCTTCTTGTTCAGCGATATGCAGTACGCGTTTATCGGGCGTAAGCTCTTTTGGAGAAGCGATGACCATGTTTCCTCCAAGCTTTACCACTGCAAGTAAGAGACTATGTGCAACATTGTTTCTACCATCACCAATATAAACTACTTTGATCCCATTTAGTCTCCCTTTCTTTTCAATTATTGTCATAGCATCTGCTAAAGCTTGTAGTGGATGTTCAAAATCACTAAGCATGTTTATCACTGGTATGCTTGCATACTTTGACATCTCTTCTAGATCTTGATGCTTGTAAACTCTTGCGGCAATTGCATCTACATACCTTGAAAGGACGCGTGCAGTATCTTTAATGGGTTCTCCACGTCCAAGCTGCAATTCATTCCAATGCAATGTAAGTGGGTATGCACCGAGCTGATAAGCTGCTACTTCCATGCTAACACGGGTACGTGTACTTGGCTTTTGAAAGATTAATGCAATTGTTTTACCTTTAAGCACGGGGATAATCTTTTCTCCAGCTTGAAAACGCCTCTTAAACGAGAAAGCAGTATCTATTATCATGCGTAGTTCTTCACTGCTATAATCAATCAAAGACAAGAAGTCTCTTCCACGGAGACTCAAGGACATACACCTCACTGCTGCACTAACATTGAACTTGGTGGTTAAGGGATAAGAAGAGAGCGGTTGTAAACTACCAATTCCTTGCAGAGACAGCCGATGGATATGATCATAGGGCTCAGTTCATGGGAGTTTCTGCATTTCTCTCTCAGCGACCGCTCATCTACATCACTGCCATTTATCTTTTAACTGCTGAGGGGTCTTATTTGGACGCCGCGACATTTTTGTAGCGTTTCCAGTAGAAGTTCTACCATCTTCACTAACTCTACTGGTTTGCCGCATTCAATGCTTATGGATGCAACCGTATACAATGTTCCTTGCTGTACGGGTTGAGTAATGGGTGTTGTAGGTGGCATATATTGGGGCAGTATCTTAATGAGGCATTCCTTTTCTGCCGCAACAAGCCAGTAAGCTCTTGCAGCACATGTCATTCTTTTGCATAACTCGTTTCTAAGGTGCTCTATACATGTACCAACGAGTGTAGGGTCGGGTGTAGCCATCGAAAACATAATTGTGTAACAGTTCATCAAGACTTTTTAACCTCAACACCCTTTATGCAAGGTCTAGTCAAGAACACATAGTTCGTCGACCAATATATTTTGGGCCTATTCTCACAGGAATACCTAGCGGCTGAATAATAGCGGTCTGGTAGGATAGGAGGCGTTTCCTAGTCTTGGTCCAGGGTTCAGCAACTCTAATTTCACTTACCCGAGCCAGCTATAATGCGCTATATGCTTTACTAGCACATGTTAAACCTTGTGGTGTACATCTATTAAACCCGCATGGAATGGAAGACTATATCTCATCTATAGCTGTATTGGGTATTTTATCACAAGACGCTATAGAAATTGGGCGGCAAATTGCAAGAGGCGAAGTGAGACGGGAGAACTCGGGGATAGGTAGGCTGTTCTGGGAAGCGGTGAGAAATGCGTATGCAGCAACAAAGCATACATGCGAAGACACGCTACTAGGGGGGATTATTAGTACTGTGGCATATGGGTTTGCTACTGTTCGGGGTACACCTTCTCCCTCAATACTTCTTTCTAGTCTAAGAATGGTATTGAACTACATTGGTACTGAAGATTTAAAGCATATAATTAAAGGGCTTGAGGCTATAGCAGCAAGTAACAAGCTTTCAACGCTGTATGATGAAGGGTTTACACTCTCATCTATAGAGAGTCGTGGTTTAACTGGAATAGAATTCATACAAACTCTCAGTATACATGGGGGGATATATAAGGCATTATTAAGTCCTCAGGTGATAGTGAACATAGCAGAACGGTTAGCCAAAGATTTCTCAAGGAAGACGGTCATTAGTGTATGGCTTGACATAATAAACGACTGTGCCCCTAAGGAAGCGATTACATTAGCTCGTAGGGGATTGAAAGAATTAGATAGTCAACCACAAAAAGCGCTAAAGACGCTCTTGGAAGCTGATAGTAAGTGTAGATTAAATACCAACTGTAAGAATAGGATGGCAGTTCTTATAGTTGGAGCATATCTTGCAGCCCTCTTAACCTAGAGCTCTTTAAGTGAAATACAAATAGCTAGCTTACTAGTGTTGCGGATTCCACTCTGACTTGAGTTGCTTTAGGAAAGACTTGGCATCTCTCCCTGGTAGACTAAAGCTACCGTCACGCTTAGGAAGAGGTAGTCTCATGTTTTTCCCATTAAAACTGCGTAAACTCGTTGCCCCAGAGAGGGGCCAAAGGTAGGTCGGCCTCCTATAGCTATTAGCTAGTTTTAATCCTTGAATTACAGCTTCAACTTTCTCCTCAAAACGGTATGCATTCTTCATGAGTTGTCTAAGATCAACAGGCGCTGGCCCCTTCCAGTTGAGGCATGGAATTACCTTGCCATCATAGCTTATTCTTATTCTTGTGCATGCAGAACAAAATGCGTAGTTACCTACGGGACCAACTATTTCGACTTCTACCCCATTTTCAAGTAAGAGTATTGGTCTATTGTGCATACCTCTACGAAGCTTTACGGATGAAGCTTTCTCTAAAAGTCTTTTAATAACCTTTGTTGCAGGTAAGTGATATTTACCAAAACCGTCTATGGCTCTTCCAACAGGGTGTAACTCTATTATTTGAAGTTTAGCTTCTAGTGACGAAGCAAGCTCGATTAAATCATCGATTTCATCCTCATTTAGTCCTTTTAGTACAACAAAGTTAATTTTAATATCGACGCCAAAGTCCTTAACAAGCTTCACTCCTCTTAGAACATTCTCTAAACCATCCACACCAGTTATTTTTCTATATACCTCTTTGCGAAGCGAATGTATACTAACATTAATATGGTTTACATGCTCTGAAAGATCTTTAGCATATTTTTCGAGCAAACTACCATTTGTAGTTATGGTTACATAGCCTATACTCCGGAAGATTCGGGCAATATCCACAATATCAGTTCGTAAAAGTGGTTCTCCTCCAGTTAACTTGAAGTACCTTATTCCAAGCTTAGATGCTGCTTTAGCAATTATCTGTAGCTCTTCAAGAGAGAGTTCATTAGAACCCTCCTTGTATCCCTCCATATGGCAGAAGAAGCATTTGTAATTACACCGTCCCGTAACCATTATGCGTAAGTTTGTTAATGGACGTCCAAACCTATCAAGTAACATTTGTAGCGCACACCTTTCGTTACATGGTAGTGTAGACTGCCCTGTAGATGGTAAAGGCGTAGACACGAGCCAATCTAGTTTTTGGCGTAGTGCACCGGGTGGAATCTATGAGATACTAGTCGCTTAGCTAATAAGAGCCCCCTCTTCTTCCACTCTTGCAGTGGAGCAAGAGAGTAAGACGATTGAAGTCGGGATGTTGTGGATAATAGTAGGAGAAACCATGGTATTTTGCATGGTTTATCGAGTTCGGGAGGTGGATAGTAGATGAGATCCAGTAATGAGATAGTGTGTCCACGCTGTAAGACACGAATGGAGTACCGACTGGAAATAGAGCTAGGTGATGGTAACTATAGAAAGTTGATTTACTACTATCGCTGTCCTCGTTGTGGCTATAGGGTCCATGACATGTTATTGAACATCAAGAGGAATAATGGCCAGCTTGTGGTAGAAGTAGAAGAGCTCGTCCACAGGGCTACGGGTTCAGCATATTAGTTTTTCTAGTCCAGCTTTGTGTCACCTCTTTTGGTTCCTCTTACATATGCTGTACCATCTGGAAGAACCCTAGGCATCTTTGAACACTCTTGGGAGGGTCGGAAAAGAAGTTGTTCAAAATACTATCCTTACTCAAGAACTTGTTTAGATATGCTGAAATGCTTGACGCTAAAAGTATTGCGCGAAGAATGTTTGTTACAAATAGCTTTGATGGTCTTATGTCGAGTATAGGTATCGTTCTCGGAAGCTACCTTATTGGCCAACGTGATCCAATAGCCTACATTGCAGCCGTTATTGGTGCATCGGTTTCAATGGGCGTCTTTAGCGGTATGGTTGCAACGTATTTCTCAGAAAGGGCTGAAAGAATACGTGAGCTAAAGAAAATAGAAAAAGCATTACTACATGATCTGCGCGGCTCGGTCTACGAGAAGGCAGTCAAAATGGTACCTATTTATGTAGCGTTCTGGAGTGGAATAGGCATAGTACTACTTCCAGTTATTGGTGCAGCTCCATTCATATTCTCGTTATTGTTCAATTTAAGGATTGATATAGGTATACTGGTGTACTCATCTGTAGCAGTAATGATTGGTGAGATGTTTGGACTAGGCTACTATCTTGGCAAAATAGCGCATGAAAACCCCCTATTAAATGGGCTCAAACTAGCAGGTATAGGAACAGCAGCTGCAATAGCCCTAAGCTTGGCACAGCTAGCCTTTTAGCATTAGTGGATTATGGAAAGGGCTAGTCATGGCTTAAAGACTTAAGTGGGCCATTGTGTTTTTGCCTCGGGACAGCGAAGAGATCATCACGAGTACTCAGCTCCGCCGGAACTCGTCAGCGGCCATATGGTACATGCTGGGTGTGACCTCTAATGATGGTTTCGTGTGGAGAGGTGTTTAAACAGATATGTAGTGAAAAGTCTTGGTGTAAGCGACTTATAGAGCTGATAGATATCCTATATCCCGTAGACGATGTACATGGCGTACAACATGTTATGAGGGTAACGTGTATGTCGCTTATCATTGCTAAGGCTATGGAGCAGGACGGTAAGCAAGTGGACTACGACATTCTCCTCGCGTCAAGCATGCTTCATGATATTGGTAGACGAGCAGGGAGGAACCACCACGCACTAATATCGGCTAAATTAGCAAGCTATTTACTTGTATCAGTTGGGTTTCCAGCTGAGAAAATTAATTCAGTATTGAATGCTATAAAAGAGCATAGCTTTAGTCTCGGTTTGAGACCTTCATCGATTGAGTCATGCATATTAAGTGATGCAGATAAGCTTGATGCACTTGGTGCCATAGGGATTTATCGTGTTGTTGCCATTAGTGTTGAGACGAGGAGAGGCATACGAGGACTAATAAAGCATTTCGAGGAAAAACTTTCAAGACTCATTAACTTATTGTGTACTGATGTCGCAAGAGCTGAAGCCCAGAAAAGGCTAGTCATTTTGAGTCAATTTGTTAGAGAACTGGAAGTAGAATCCAAGATGACTGAATCCATTGCTCAAGCAATACGAGAAGTTTTAGACTAAGTGATATGCACTAAATTCTAACACTTATCCTGGTGGCATCACGTGACTGCAAGGCCAAAAATGGTATTTCTTGTCCTTGATGGGGCAGCTGATAGTCCAAGCACGACACCTACAGCCCTTGAAGAAGCTAGAACTAATGGTCTAGATGAACTAGCACGTCATGCCGTCTGCGGTATTATGTATCCACTGGGTAGGGGGATATCGCCAGAGAGTGATACAGCAGTGCTCTCTCTATTAGGGTATAACCCGTACAAGTATTACACTGGTAGAGGACCACTTGAAGCGCTTGGTGCCGGAGTCGATTTCGTAGAGGGGAAAGAGGTTGCATTTAGGGCAAATTTTGCGACAATAAATCCATTGACACGTGAAATTATTGATCGGCGAGTAGGCCGTAGTCTAACTACTGAAGAGGCCAGGAAACTAGCGTCTGCTTTAGATGGGATAAGGCTAACTGATGGATATGCGAAAGTGCGTGCAACGGTAGGTCATCGTGCTGTGGTGGTATTAGGCAGCATGAAAGGCCCTCTAAGCGGTATGGTTTCTAACACTGATCCTGCTTATGTTAGGCGGGGGCTAATCTCTGAAGCTATAAAAACTAGTGAAAAAAGGATAATGGGATGCAAACCTCTAGTTGAGATTCCAGAAGCCATTGAAACATGTAGATTAGTTGATGAATTTACCGAGCTTGCAATAGACATCTTAAGAGATCATCCCGTGAATCGTGAGCGTAGGCGACGAGGTTTACCTGAGGCTAATGCAATGCTATTACGTGATGGTGGTGAGAAATTACCAAGACTGCCCCCGTTCAACAAACTTCACGGCTTTGACTCAAGTGCAGCTGTCGCTGAAATGCCTGTAGAGATTGGTATAGCCAAATCAGCAAAACTAGAAATACATAGCGTTGACCCACCTAGCGGCGACCTCACAAAGGATCTTCCATCAAGACTAAAGGCTACTCTAAAGGCGCTTGAGAAAGCACAATTTATATACGTACATCTTAAAGGACCTGATGAACCAGGACATGATGGTAACTTAGAGGCAAAGAAGAAAGCCATAGAGTTAATAGATGAATACTTCATACAAAGGTTGCTTAATGAAGTAGATCTAGATACTACAATGATTATAGTAACGTCAGATCATGCAACACCCTGGGATAAGCGTAGCCATACGGGGGATCCTGTTCCTGTAATGGTCTCCTGGAGGAAGATAAAGGACTCCATAGCTTCGTTCACTGAGCGTGAATGTATAGCGAACAATCGACTAGGTACAATCGACTATGGATGGAGCTTGATAAGCAGAGTGGTCGAGTTTGCAGAGAAACTATAGTATGAGGGTTCTCAGCAGCGCCCGGACGCTTCGCCATCACCTATACAGCGGTTTAGCCCCGGTCCACTTCAGCATCCGTAACTATTAGTCTTACTATTAGGTAGATAAAGGCTTATTTTTACTAGCGGAACCCATTAACTCTTACGGCTATGAGGAGCCCGAAGATAGGGCCTTAGGAGAATGGCCGAGGCAACCCCCTAGCCGAGCCATGAATGACTATACAGTGCTGCATCAATGGTCTCAAGTTTCCATAAACTCTGTAAGCATCTATTATAATCCTCGAACTTTCTTGCTCTTGCTACGCATTTTGATATTTCCTGAAGACTCCAATAGTCATTTTCAGACAATGGAGTAATTAGACGCATTATTAAGAGACAAGTGTTTGAGGCTATCATTTCAATTATTCCACCTTCAGCGAAAAAGTCCAGTGCAGACACTAAATCTTGGTGTGATGGAAAGCAGTAGTCTTTTGGATGTGTATGTATAAAGGCGACGCCTTTTACTAGGGGCAGGTGAATACTCGTTTCTTCACCACGGCCTAGAAAAACCTCTCCATTCCATGACAAGATAAGAAAGTATTCATGTGTATTGTGGTTCAGCAACTGTTTTAATTTACCACCAACCCCTCTTAACATGTAGTTTACGATACTCCTCGAGGCCTTATCGAGAGTATATAATGTTTCGTTTTCATATCCTTTATCACTAGTTTGGCAAGATAATTTAACTGGTAGCCTAATTGGCCTCGTTATAGTGTTTATTACTGCCAAGCTAGTTTTTAGTCCTTCACTGCTACAGCCCAAAGCATCAGATATTACTAAGTTAATGCGCCTCATTGGCTCACATTCATTTATCAGTATTTTAGCCTCATGTTCTGCTTCTTCATTATAGGCTGATAGGGCGTGGAATGCAATACCTAGACAAGCTGCATATGTAGTGTCGGTGTTGATGAATCTATCATGGGATAAGCCTCGGTACGGCATCCCTATCTTCACCAAGATATAATGATTCAGGTGAGCCCGGAGCCTTCTTCATCGGCGTGTGGTAGACCTCTCTACAAGATATTTACATACCCTACAGTAGGCTATATTGTGTATGCTATAGGGATTGCATGTGCGACAGTTATGGGCTCACATTGAGGTAAAGGAAGGATTTATTAAAGAGAAGTACGAGGTTGATCAAGGTCCAGCCCGTATTTGTGCAGGGAAGCTTGCAGTCCATAGTGGTCGCGCCAAAACAATAGCTCGAGGTTGTTATCAGCTTGATGGGGAGACTGTTATTATAGAGGTTGAGAATAAGCTAGCATTGTACAGGCCGCCATTTAGCTATCTACTGCCTGCAGATCCCTCTAATCCCTACAAACCTATAGACGTACTAATGGTTATAGATAGTAAGCCCTATCTGAATTCATACGGTCTTCCAATAAGACATTCAACGGTAGTGAAGAACACTATGAGAACTATTATGGAGGGTATAATACCGCCACAGCTGCTTATAGCGGATATAAGGAGTAACAGTATTAAGATAATAGATACAAGTGTTGTAGAATTAGAGGATCCACTGGCAGATCTATTCACATATCCTATACTTGGCTCCTCACCCTTACTTACTGAGGCAAAACTATGTGAGGTGGAGAAAAATTTCAACTTAACAAGCTGGGGTAGATGCCTTGAAGTTGTAGCAGCTATGCGCAATACGTGGAATATGCTTAATGAGTTTATTGTGTCCGGAGCTTCTCATAAGAGTCTACTAAGAGCGTGCAACATCCATGCATATTTATCACGGAAGTGGGCATCCATGGCTGTTCTTGCTGGTTATGAACCTCTCAAATATGCCGAGAAGGCTGTAGAAAAGAATGTCC
>JALTZQ010000070.1 GCA_027046105.1 Pyrodictiaceae archaeon | reverse complement strand
GACACTGATATAAAAAACAGTGACTTGGCTAAGACGATAATAAAAGCTACTAAGGCTATACTAGCAACTAGCCGACCACTCAACCCATTTAGCCCAAGTCCATGAAACCAGTTTTCCATTCTATAAATCACCGAGCCCCATATACTGGCTGAACCAGTCCAGTGAACCACTCCTGGAACGTTCCACACGCGTCCCTTAAACGCAATGCTTTCCTATCCCCTCCTGGGGGTGCAAAGGGTGTGAAGAGTGTAGCTTCCCATGTATTGCTTGCTCTAATGGCACTATCTATGTTGGCTCCTATGAGTGGGAGCTCAATCTATGCTTCAGGCCAGGATCCATCAGTGCTATTGAAGTTGGAGGTACTCCAACAGCTTATTCGTAGAATCATTGAGTCACAGCCATGGGTACTTGACTATCTCGATGAAGCCGAGAAACAGCTACTTAATCAACTATTATTAACAGCTAATATTACTGCAATAGCTGGAGACGATGTTGAGGAGTTCCTCAGTAGGGTCGAGGAACTGTACGAGAAGATAACCTCCATAATAGAGGAGCGTGCTAAGGGGAAAGCAAACGAGACACTATTGACTGCACTAGTTGAGAGAACAGCCTCCATACTTGAAGAACTTGGTCGTGCACGTAATGATACACAGCTTGTCCAGCTAGCTCGTGTCCTCAAGAAAGGTGTTGAGACTGGCAATGTGTCTACTACACTCGAGGCTCTTGAAGAGATTACGGCTGCTGTGCAAGCCCGTGTAGCTGCAGAAGCATCAATGGCTGCAACGAAGGTTGCTCTTAGGCTTGTTGAGAAGGCTAGCCACGAGGTGGGCCTTGGTGATGCGGTTGAGGCTATTGAAGAGGCAGCTGAAGAAGTCCAGAAGACAATGAAGGTTCTTGAATCGGTTATGGAACTATTATCTACTGTTAATGCTAGTGAGACAGCTATAGTAGCAGTCTCTGTGGCCGTGAAAAGCCTAGGTAATGCCCTAAATGCGCTAGAAAGGGCCAAGACAATTGTGGAAGAGTATGTAGCTCTAAAACTGGACAATGGCACTGCACCACAAGTCCTAAATAAGTCAATTGAATCTATCCTAGAGGATGTTGAAGAGGATCTTAGAGAAGTAAAGGTAAAAGCGGATGTAGTTTACGCTGTTCTAATGGAGCTAAACAATACTGATGCACTAGCAATGCTTAAGCTAGTTAACAAGGTCTTAGAGAATGCCACCTCTACACTACAAGGTGCTTGGAAGGCTCTCTCAGAAGGCAATATCAGTAGGGCGATAATGCTCGCAGGAGTGGCTCGGGAACTTGTTGATAGGGCTGAGGAAATGCTAGATTATATCAAGGAGGTTGCTAAACCGGTACATGAGGGTAGGCTACGTGAGCTACGAGCAAGGATAGATAGACTCATGGTTAAATTACAGGCGATAAACACCACCATAGACCGTGTGGTTAAGGCTGCTAAAGACTACAATGCTACACGAGCTCTTGAGCTTGCTCTCGAGGCTCGTAGCCTCCTCTCACGTGCCTTAGCAATACTTGAGGAAGCCTCAAGTCTTCTAGCGGGTAATGTAACGGACAAGGCCATTGCCATCCTAGATAGGGTTGAGTCGCTACTGGAGGACGTTGAACACTTAGTAGATCTAGCAAAGGATCTTGTAGAGACAGCTTGGGGCATCATTGGTGCTTATCAGGAAGCCTCAGTGGAGTATACGAGGAAGATTAACGAGTTGCGAGCAAGAATAGAGGTTCTCCTAGAACGTGTAGATAAACTCTATGCCGAATTAGCGAATGAAACGACTGTACACGTTAAGCTCCTTAGCAATGCCAGGGAGATACTGCTGGAAGCATATAATTTAACGGAGTATGCTGAGAAGGCGTTTAGTGAAGGAAGGATTCAACAAGCCAGCATATTACTGGAACAAGCCGAGGAGTTAATAGATAAGGCAAAGGACACTATTGAGGAAGTAGCGGAGGCGCTAATAGAGTATCGTAGTGAAGTGGGAAGAATCGTCGATAAAGCTGAGAAGATAAGACATGTTGCAGAGGCCCTGGCTAGGCAGCTGGAGCAACTAGAACCAGCAGCGGAGTCTCAGAACGCTACAGAACTAGTAGTGCAGGCGCGCCAACTCATTGAGCAAGTACAAGACTTGACCAAGGATGCCGTGGAGCAGGCTCGGGAAGGAAATATCTCCCTTGCTGAGGATATGCTAGAGCAAGCTGAGGAGCTGGTAGAGAAGGTAAAGGACATCATAGAGGCCCTAAGAGAGGCTTTAGCGGGCATCAGCGAGATTGTGGAGGAGCTGGCTGAACGTGCAAAAGAGTTATTGCTAGAGATAGAAGAATTGAAAGCAAAGACGAGTGGGCTTAATGCATCAGAGGCTCTTAAGCTACTAGAAGAGGCACGAGCTCTAGTAGAGGAGGCCCTACAGTTAATCACCGGTGCAAACGAGACAGTAGTTTCAATGGTAGTGGGGAAGGCTAGGGGTCTACTAGAGGAAGCTAAACAGCTCGTAAAGCAGGCTGAAAGACTCCTCGAGGAGAAGAGTAGTGAGAAGCGTATAGAACTGCTAGGCGAGATAGGAAAACTACGCAGCAGAGTTGATGAGGTCTATGCTGAGATAGAGGCACTAGTAAGAACAGCTTCCGAGCAAAACATTACACGTGTACTAGAAATGCTCAATAAGGCACGTGGTATGCTAGATAGTGCGGTAGAACTCCTAAGCCAAGCAGAAGAACTTGTAGTGAAAGACAATATCACTGAAGCCAAGCAACTACTAGAGCGAGCTGGAGAACTTATAGACAAGGCGAAAGACATTGTGGAAGAAGCCTCTAACAACATGCGTGAGGTAGCTAAGGCTCGAGCCGAGCTAGAAGAGGAAATAGCGAATGAGAAAGCTAGGATAGAGGCACTCATTAAGGAAGCTCAAACCCTCCTAGGAAAAGCCAGAGAGGCCGGTAACACTAGAGCCGTTGATCTGTTAGAGAAAGCGATTACAATATTCAATGAGTGTTTAATGCAGCTCGAGAAAGCAAAAGCAATGATTGATAGCTCCATGTTTAATGATGCAGAGAAGCTTATGGAGCAAGCACGGAACCAGTGTGAGCAAGCCGAGGAATTGATGGGGCAGGCAAGGGAGATTTTAGCTCAGCAGAAGAGTATGGAAAGTGGCGTAAGGGAAGAGATAGAGAGTCTTCGTGAACGGGCTAGGGAGCTTCTAGACGAGGCGGAAAAGACCATAAACGAGGCACGCAGAAAGAGAAGCTATGAAGCATTAGATCTTGCATCTAAGGCCAAAGCTAAGATAAATGAAGCAATAAGTCTACTTGACCGGGCCGAGCAACTAGCTGAGCTAAGCATTAATGAAGCTAAGCAACTCATGGAGCAGGCTAAGGAGCTTCTAGGTGAAGCACAGGGTTTGCTAAACGAGGCTAAAGAAGTTCTTAAGACTAGTAGCGGGGAAGACTAAGATTAAGTCTTCATACACTAAAGTTTTTCCTTCATGTACCTCTTCCTTCTTTTAAAGCTTTGCCCTAGGAAGAATTACTCCATTAACGCCACAACTAATACTAGTACGGCGATGAGTATTAGTACAGTGTTCTCGAGTAGGCCCCTATTGCTGAGTAGGAAATGGGTAATGGTTGTTGCTGCTAGAGCTACTAGGAGTAGTAGTGGTTGAGTATACAAGTTTACAGCGATAGCCGCTACAAGTAGCACTTTTGCGAGCGTTGTTAAAACGCGGTGAATATCTTCCGGGTTTAGAGCAAGCTTATTGCCTATTATAGCTATCCTCATGGGATCGGGGTCTAGTATCTGTGCCATGAAAAGGTATATGGCCGTTGTAGCACCAACTAATAATACATATGTGGGGTAGGACTCAACGCCTACACCGTTTACGGCGACATTATAGTACGTTGCTAGTGGAGCTGGTGACGCAACTACTGCAGTTACTAGTAGTAGTTGCCTCGTCTTGAAGATGAATAGTCCACGCCACCTAGTATACAAGTGGGGGATAAGGCTATAGGTAATGATCATTACAGCGTAGACTACTAGGTCTACTCCATCTAGCACTATTAGCGAGAGTATAATGGAGATAGTGATACCGAGGGGTACAAGGTCTAATCCTGTAACCAGGTAGAATACAAGACCAGCAACCAGTGGAATAGCAGTATGGAGGTCCAGTGTAGCATCAGTAATAGCGTCGGCGAATAAAGCTAGTATTGTGAATGCTATAGTAGCCTCTCTACGCTTCAACCTCTCCTCTACCCACAAAAAGAAGTTCGTGATAGAATAAGGCTAGCGTACCATTTAGGTTTTCGACTACTCTCTCTACACCACTAAGCACTGGTGCTAACCTCATAGCTTCATCTACTCCGTAAACTGCTGCTACAACGTGTAGACCATGATTTATACGGGATGCTATTTCGAGTAAAGGTCTAGGCCCGCTAGTAGCTAGTCCATGCAATGCCGTGACAAGAATTAAGGCATTGTATTCATGTAAGGGAATATTTGCTAAGAATCTTGCAAAAGCACTTAGTCCCTCTCGACAACCCTTACCAGACTCAATAGCTGAATATAC
>JALTZQ010000069.1 GCA_027046105.1 Pyrodictiaceae archaeon | reverse complement strand
ACAAGACGCTCATAGTCTCGGCGTGAGAAGCTCCAAGAATACCCGCATCTAGTACACCTAACTGGAGGCTCAACTACTTGTATTAGTAGCCGTGCTTTTTCAGCTACACCACCAAAGGCATATGTGTTGAAGAGGTGTCTAAGCTCCTCAATGTCTATTCCCGCCACGAGGTTTACCTCGATATGTATACGCGCTACTCTCTCGCCACGAGAACAGTTCTCGATACGCTGAAGAAGATCGTAGACAAGGCCCATTTCGTGCACGGTGAGGCCCCCTTTTGGTGAGGAGGCTCTAAGGAGGAGGCCGACGTTTTACACCGTATATTGTATTGTTGTGGCGGGCCGGCCGGGATTTGAACCCGGGACCTACGGGTTAAAAGCCCGCCGCTCTTCCTGGCTGAGCTACCGGCCCTGGCTTTACCGGTTTTCCTGAGTAGCAGGGGCAGGGCCAGGTTTAAACGTTAATGGTCCTAGGCTTCTAGAGAAAGCTGACGCGACAACCCCAGCTGCATATAGTGGTTCGGGTGTACGTGTAAAGCGCTGAGTACTACATAGAGTGTTCCAGGCTGTTGTTTTGTCAGTCCCATAGACCGCTGCATAGAGCGTCCCCCGCGGACAGGTTACGCGTTGGAGAGAAGACCATGTCTCCTCTAGTACAGCTAATCTCCTCCTCCAGTCCGGGAAGTGTTTCTTCAACGCTTCTACTATTTTATCACGGTTTGGAGGATAATGGTAGACTACTAGAACTGGAACCCTAGTTTCCTCATAGACCTTGCGTGGATCTGCTATGTTAAAGCCTGCAAAGACTATTGTATCTAGTAGAACCATTTCTATCAAGTAGCCACGGCTAAGTGCACGTTTAATAAGCTCGATTATCTTCTGTGTAGAGTCCCAGCCATCTATCTTGACAAGAGTTGTATACACTTGTGCTGGAAGGCTATCACAGTAGATTACCATTGCTAGCACTGTGCTTGCCCAGTGCTTCTCAAAATACCCATCATCTATTCCTGCTATACAGTTTCGCAACAATACTGCTTAGCCTCGGATCCTTAGCTAGACTATCCAATATGGTGTTTGGATCAACACTGACTGTTATCACCTTTGTCTTCCCATACCTACCCCTACTCACCACACGCGCATTTATAACGCCGAGCATGTCAAGCTCATTTATTATATCGCTTATCCTACGCTGTGTCACCTTTTCAACTCCAATTATTTTGGCTAGCTCGGTGTATGCAGTGTATAGTTCACCCGTTGTTGTAGTCGTTGATCCCATACTTGTCGTTAGAAGAGCTGCCAATAGGACGAGTCTAGCGTGAAGAGGTAATGTAGATACAACTTCAGCTACACGATCACGCTCTATTTGGCTCCAAGCCTTCTTCACATGTTCTACTGTTACTCGCTCTGCTCCTTCACGCTCAGCTATCTCACCAGCAACACGTAGCAAATCCAGAGCTCGACGAGCGTCACCATGCTCTCTAGCAGCAAGTGCTGCACAATAGGATATTACAGCCTCGTCTATAACGCCTGGCTGAAACGCGCCCATAGCCCTCTCCCATAGGATGTCGCGTAGCTGCTCAGCATTGTAGGGAGGGAAGACAAGCTCTTCCTCACCAAGACTGCTACGTACACGTGCATCTAACATTTCGACGAACTTTACATCATTGGTTATGCCGACTATCGATACCCTCATCGCGTTTCTAGGCAACTCGTAGCCTACACGTGTCAACTTATACAATATGTCATCGCCTTTTCTACGTACAAGCCAATCAATCTCGTCAAGAACCACTATGAGAACACCACTATTCCTAGATAAGGCGCGAACTATCCTAGAATAGACCTCAGCCGTTGATAAACCTGTGAATGGTATTCTCAGTCCTATCGCTGACGCTATATCAGCGAGAACCCTATAAGGTGTATCGCGTTGCCTGGTGTTCACATAAGCGAACTTAACATTGACACCAAGCTGTTTGGCCTTTGAGACAAGGCGGCGTAGAACGTAGAGAGTTACAGCTGTTTTACCTGTACCCGTTAGTCCATAGATGAAGACATTACTAGGCTTTTCCCCCCTTAGAGCTTGAGCAACAATACTACCAAAACGTTTAATTTCATTCTCCCGATGGGGAAGCCTATCAGGTATATAGTCTGGGCTAAGCATGTCACGATTGCGGAATATCCTAGACAACGCTATACGCGCGAAAACCTCCTCTAGAAGATCCCCAGACAACACCCTCCATGCCCCAGACCATAAAATATAGAGAACACCATTCTAGGATTAAAAGCCGAGGGGTACACACGCAACAAAAATAAACACCCCCAAACAGAGACATAGCCTAACATAACACATGGGTGGGCCGGTAGCTCAGCCTGGAAGAGCGCTCGGTTGGCATCCGAGAGGTCCCGGGTTCAAATCCCGGCCGGTCCACCACCCCACCATGTCAGGCTCCAACCCGGTAAGTCCCAGGCTATTATCTATACTATGTCGAGGCCAAAATCGCCTAGTAGCTTCTTTATCTTCTTAAGCTCTGTGAGTAGACGATAGCCCCGTGAAGTCAATCTATAGAGAGTACGCTCCGATGTCGTAACCCGTTCTACTATTTCCTTTGCCTCGAGCTCCGCTAGGAGCTTTTGAAGCCTATCATAAGAGAGATTTGCGTATGTGGCTATTTTTGATGGCGGCTCCTCTCCTTTACGCGCTAACACCTCAAGCACATCCATGATTATTTCTATTTTCGCTCTCCGTTTCCTAGACACTCTACTGCATCCCCCTCGCAATGGTTACAGCATAGTACGTGGCGAGCATTGCTGCAAACATAGCTCGTAGCAGCTCTGCTACCATTACTAGTAATGCCCCAGCTTCACCTGGCAAGAGGAGTGCTCCTACTGCACGCAGCGTATGGGTCAACGCTATTGCTAAAACAAGATGCCTTGCTGTACCCGAGAATCTCGTTAACGATGCGGCAGCGCCAATCACAGCTGTTGCTAAGTCATAGGTTAGTGGCACCAGCAGGGGCAGAGCAACATACATTCTTCTTGTATCAATTGGCGAAAATAGTATGATAAAGCCAGCCAACGCTAGAGAAGATGAAGCAGTATATGCCGCTAATGCTTCACGAGTACCAATATCTTGCACAGCTATTATTGTTGCAAAATGGCTTAATGCAAGTAGTAGAAACCCAAGTGGATACTCCCAACGCGCACCACGACCCACGAGCATGGTAACCCGTATTAGCACTATTGTTATGTAGATGAATGACAATGCCCCAATAACGCTAACGAGGACGATGAGCCAGTAATAAGCCTCGACAAAACCCAAGACCGTGGCCAAGAGCTCACACCAGTAGACACCTAGTTTTAAGCGTTACTCACGAGCTGTGAGACCCCCCTAAGAGCCCCACCCCACCAATAATACAAAACGGTGACGCAGAGAATGGCAGGTCAGACAACCCTCATACCCATACTCCTAGCAGCACTGGCTGTAGGACTACCAGTTACAGTCTATGGAACAACACAGATGGGTATGATGGGGCCATGGATGGGAATGCACCAAGGCTACAACCCTTCAGACTACAATATGGGCATGATGAGGCAAGCAGGCTGGAGTGACCACTGTCCCCACCACGAGGAAATGGGGGGATACGAGCCTCAAACAATAGATGGGTTTGAGGGGACGAGTATAACCGGTACTATTGTCGCTAAAGACGAGTATCGTGGAATACTAACTATAGAGGCAGGTGATATCGTTATCACAGCTAAGCTGCCGGGAATGCTCGTTGACGAAGACAACGGCTATCTAGTCTCAGGCAAATGGCTAATAGAAAAGATAGGCGTTGGCGACCAAGTAACGGTAACAATCTATGGCATGATGATACTAAGCTTAGACTGGAACAACAAGAGCTACACAGTACCAATGATGCACTAGCACTAAATCCAGGATGGGAAGGCAAAGCCATAAAATCAGCTCAAGCCAATATTTTTTAAATTCGCGTTAAACACCTTAAATCCCTATTCTTTTCAATCCATACAGATTAATGACGCTATATCTTGCGCTTATGGAGGCTCAACACTCTCCTAGGGCTATGTTAACACACTAACACAATATTACAAAGTGTAGTCCTCTAGGATTGAAATGGGGTGGGTTGAGAATGCCATTCATCGGAAGGATTGCTTTAGTCGTTGTATCGCTACTACTAGCAATGTTAGGGCCTTTCCTAGCTTACACTCTGTACCCAGGGCCGCCACCGATCGAAGAAACAGAACAACTACCCGCATTCGTTGAGGCATTGGGGCATTGTCGTGTATATGGAGGTAAGACAGTAGTTAAAGGAGTCATTGCAGGCTTTGAGGATGGAATGCTCTACATACGAGCTGGTAGTAACTTGTACATGATGCCGGTAAGGGGTTGCTGGATAAGCGATAGTCAACTCTTAGATCCCGGAAAACTAGAACCTGGAGCAGAGATTATTGTAGAGGGACAAGTCTATGCAATGCCTCATGGTATAGTTATCCAGCCAATACTACTAATAATAAACGGGGTAGAATACGTGCCAACGCAATGTCCAACAACTAGGATGCCCTACATGCCACATCACTGCGTTATGTGTCCACACCCATAACGCTTATTGTTGGAAGAGGGGTGTCGAGAGATAAATAATAACATAGGTCTCTTCCACTATCAGTGTTCTAATACTGCATGCACAGCATAATCATGATACCAGTTATTTGTAATCCATTAGATGCAGAACTCGAAAACTGATGAGTACAATGACAAATAGCTACATTAATTCTTTTATCCGCTTTGATTAAGCCTAACAACGCGTTCATGCATTAACGCTACAATACGACCTCATAACCACTAAGTTGTGTGTAACAGCTCTGCTTGGACAAGGCTGGGATAAAGGAGAAAGGTATCTCTAGAGGGAGAATATTCTGGGACAGCATAAGTGACGATCAATACAATCTTGGAAAAGGCCGCGAAACTAGCAGATTTAAGCCCTGCTGATCTTCGGGGAGTCGAAGAAGAGGCATTAAAATTACTTAGAGCTCGTGGTGTTGAGAGGCCCAGTTTAAGCCAACTACTAGACGCGGTTGAGCATATTGCAATGATCTTAGGTATAGTTGACGATAAGTGGGCTCTTTTCGCAAAATATACTCTCCTCATGAGAATCTATGTGGAAGCTGGTAAACAGTTGGAAAAACCTGCAGGAGTCGAGGAAAGGCTAAGCTATCAAGCGATTAGGCTTCTCTACACACGATACTTGTTAAGAAATGAGGAGGGGAAAGTACGTGAAACGCCGGACGAGCTTTTCAAGCGTGTTGCTAACTATGTCGCCTTAGCTGAGGCAAGATACGGTAATCCCGTAGAGGATTACACAAAGAAGTTCTATACGCTAATGGCTGAGCTTAAATTCTTACCCAACTCGCCTACATTGATGAATGCTGCTACACGTAGACCACAACTCGCAGCATGCTTCGTTGTACCCTTGGATGATGATATTAACGCTATACTGGATGCTCTACGAGTCACAGTACTCATACATAGGACAGGGGCTGGAGTAGGCTTTGATTTCTCGCCTCTCCGGCCTCGAGGCGATATCATAAAGGGTACTGGTGGTTTAAGTAGTGGCCCAGTTAGCTTCATGAGGCTCTTCGACGTTGCGGCTGACGTTATCAAGGAAGGTGGTAAGCGTAGAGGAGCAATGATGGGTATAATGCATGACTGGCATCCAGACATAATAGAGTTTATAAGAGCTAAGTGTGGGCAAGTGAGGGTCTTTGAGAACTTTAACATAAGCGTAGCGGTACATGATGAATTCATAAGAGCAGTGCTAGAGGATGGTGAGTGGAGTCTTTACAATCCACGAACATGCCCGAATATTACATCTATGGATTCGTTGGAGAAGGCACATAAACAGTGTAAGCCGTGGAGGACCGTGAAGGCACGTAAAGTCTTCGAGGAAATAGTTAAGTGTGCATGGACCTCTGGAGACCCCGGTCTAGTATTCGTAGACACGATAAACAAGCATAACCCAACACCAGGGTTAGGCGTAATACATGCAACAAATCCTTGTGGTGAAACACCATTATTGGACTGGGAGGCTTGCAACCTAGGCAGTATAAACCTACATGCATTCGTTAAGGGAGGCCAAATACAGTGGAGGGAGTTAGAGGAGACAGTAAGGCTTGCAGTAAGGTTTCTAGACGATGTAATAGATATGTCCTGGTACCCTGATCCACGTATTGAGGAAGCAGTACTCCGTACTAGAAAGATAGGATTAGGCGTAATGGGGTTAGCCGATGCACTGGTAGAACTAGGAATAAGATATGATAGTGATGATGCTCTTTTCGTAGCAGACAAGATAATGGAGTTCATAGCCTACGTAGCACGCGATGAGAGCAATAAGCTTGCAAGAGAGCGAGGACCCTATCCAGCCTTCCCCGAAAGCATACATGCCAAGGGACGATTTAACTTCGAGCCACAAATACCCGCAAACACTATATACGATGAGAGAAAGGTGTCTAGTCGAACCAAAAGGCTTATTGAGGACAGACCTAGCCTCGACTGGGAGAAAGTTAGGAGCGAAATGATTAAGGGGACAAGGAATGCCACTGTAACTACGATAGCACCAACAGGAAGTATCAGTATAATTGCAAATGTAAATTCCAGCATAGAACCATATTTCGCCCTCGTCTATATTAGAGAAACTACAGTAGGGCTCTTTGTAGAAGTAAATCAACATCTTCGTAGAATACTAAAACAAAGGGGCAAACTAACAAGAGAAGTCCTTATAGAAATCGCTAAAGGCAATAAAGTCTACATACCAGCAGAGTACCGTAGTCTTCTGAGAACAGCCCATGAAATAGGGCCAGAGTGGCACATAAAAATGCAGGCTGTCTTTCAGCGCTGGACAGACAATGCTGTAAGTAAGACCATAAACATGCGCCACGACGCCACGATAGAGGACGTACATAAAGCATTCATACTAGCATGGAAACTAGGCTGCAAGGGCATAACAGTATTCAGAGACCGCTCCAAGCCAGAACAAGTCATAAAGGTGGGTAAAACCATAGAAGAGGTACTAAAAAGCATGCCAGAGAAACTGGTACACAAGGACAAGTTATACCATAGGTGGTTGAGAATAGGTAAGGACGAACTAGTAATGGCGGCAGAAGAGTACGCAGGAGGATGCCCCACATGCGAAATCTGAAACGTTACGAATAAGGCATTAAACCCCCTAATACTATCGGGACTAAGGTTGGTGTGCGGCGGTCGTCTAGCCTGGACTAGGACGCCGGCCTGCCAAGCCGGAGATCCCGGGTTCAAATCCCGGCCGCCGCACCACTTATATACCCTCTATATAGGCTTTTCCTAAAAAACTCCTAAGGATAGTAACGAGGTACTACATGGTTCATGGCCGAGATTGCCCAATATATACATATACTGGTGCTATTCTATTCTCGGATACGGCTCCACACAATCTCCTAGGATGACACCATTCGAGACGATACATAAGTAGGGCTGCATGGTTCGACTCGCTAGACTTCACCAAGACCTAATGTACTTTGATCCAGCTAGATATCCTGAAAATAATCTTATTCTTTCCAAAAACTCGTTGATAACTTTGTAAACACAAGCATTACATCATTCTGATGAGGACATCTTGGTAAATAGTATGTTACTACCTGCTAGACCTCGATCAGCATCGGTATTGGTGATGCACAATTACAACACTTTATTCCTTCAACGTTTTTACACTCTGTGTTTATACCATTGTGGCTATGTCCGTAAAGTACTAACTTAATTTTACTTCCATACTTCTTGATTACGTGCCCAAACCTCTCAGAGCCCATGAATGCTGAAAAGTAATCCCATTCAGGCACTTGCTTGTAGTGGACCAACTCCATGAAAGGTACGTGGTGAAGAACGACAACAACCTTATCAACCTTATCATAGATTTCCTTGATATGCTTTTCAAAGTTGTCAAGCAGCTTTAGTGTAAACTCTTCATCCGAAAAGAGGAGCTTAACGAACTCTCTATCGGCCCAGATTTTTGAATCGAAAGCCTTTTTACGGTAAGCTTCAAGTGGGAGGTTTAACCATTGAGGGGCAAAGCTATAATCGTACCACCCAATCGAGCCCACAAAACCTACGTTCCCCAGAATGAAGGGCTTCTTCATCAGTGCTACATAACCGAGCTTCTCAACAAAGTCATTGAATCTCGATAACTTAGTTTCGGAGTCGATTCTCTCCTTTAACTCCTCCGGTGTAAGGTAGATATCGTGGTTACCCGGCACAACGAGTATAGGTACCTTAAAGCGTCTTGCACCCCCTAGTGCTATTCTTATGGCTATCAGAACGTCTTCTGCATAGTCAAGCCTTCCCCTAGAGGTGAGGTCGCCCACAACAACTATTGCATTAACATTGTTGCATTCCTTTTCGACATTCTTAGTTAGTTCATCTAAGTCGCTGTAACTGCCATGGTAATGGATATCGCCTAAGCAACAGATCTTCATCTCTCATCACCTGCACTTGGTCTTTTCAAGCAAGAACTTGGGGGAGTGGAAGATTCTAAAGTCCTTTTTCTCAGAACCTCTACAGCTTCTAAATAGCTTACGTTAGCGTCTCCCAATAAGTTATCGTAGCTAGACACACGTATCTTTAGCTTGCGAATTATGTCTAAATAAGTCTAGCAATGTCTTTATCGATTACCTTGCTTGGGCACTTACTGGCGAAGCACTAAACGCCTTAACTGCGTATTCTAAAAACCCATACCTGTTGAATAGGGTAGACAGTAATTTCGGTATTGATAGGCGTGTCGTTGATTGTCTTAAGAAACTTTAAGTAGAGATAGTGATTATTCTTGTGTGAATGCGGTTACCTAACACTAGTATTCACGAATAGTACTGATATACGTTGAAGGAAGAGGGCAGAGCACTATAGGAGAGGAGGGGCTTAAGAGAAAAGGCCGTGATGTATGCGTATAAGAGTATGTTCTTTAGCTATAAGAAGTCTGAATCCATCCCTAGGTTGCTGATGTTTGCGGGTTCAGTGCATAAAAATAGCGTAAGAATTGTACTAGATTAACTTATAAAAGATTGCCAAGTACTTAACGTTGAAGGCCAGAAGAATGAGTAGAGCCGTAGCCGTCGAAGAGCTGGAGAAGCCGTGTACAATATCCATAGAAGTTTAGTACGTAGGCTATTCAGGTTCGCTTACAGGAAGCTAAGTCTAAGCGATAGAGGCTAAAGTGGTAAAGCACAACGTCCCCATAATCTACATGAATCCAAGTAGTACTAGCAGGATGTATCCGAGATGCAAGCACAGCCAAGTCATTGACCACAGTGAGAGCAATGAATATCTACAAGAAGGGCCTCATAGCCTTAGCTCCAAACCAGGATCTGAGACACACAACTGATGACCAATGAAGCCCGAGCGGGGATAGCCGGGCACAACATGAGCCAATGACAGAATAATCATAATGTATATAGATGTGGGGCCAAACTAAATACTCCAAACTGTATGCAACTTGGATGGCCCGTATCAGCCTGGCAGACCAGTAATCATGAACTATTTCGAATCCTAGCTATTATGCTATCAACTTCTTTACTTCTGTGCCATTAATCGCTGCCACATCTCTGCAAGCGATAGAATATTTTACAGTACACTAACTGTTGATACAAAAAGATCCCTTCAACACTCATTCCCTAAGGTACTAACTGCTAGGAAAGGCTAGCATGAGAAACCTCCCGAATAAACATGTTAATCACTATCGATTACCGGAATATACCGCAATGTTTGAACAACCATTCACTTTATAAAGCCCTATAACGCTGCTATAGGCAATGGAAATTAGAAAGTAGCCCTAGCCCCCCGGGGTCTAAAAGGCTAGACCAAGGTAGCCTCTTACTCACTTAGTTTTAGACCACGAGAATGGAGTGGGCACCGAAAGGTTGGGGTTGCAAACATAACTAGTTGTACACGTTCCACCATTTACTGCGGCTAAGAATAGGTGTTAAAAGCCAAGGTAGGCCCGGGGGGCTACGTTATGAGACGTATTTTAATGGCTAGTATACTCCTCTTAGTGGTTCTGCCTCTCACTGCAACAGGTATAGTGAGTGCTCAAGCAGCAGTCTTTGGTGACGAACTTGTCGCTAAATTGGATGAGATACTGAAGAGTGGGAAGGTCAGTCCACAGAGCCAGACTTGTATAAGTTGTCACCTACAGTATACACCTGGTATTGTGTATGAGTGGGCTAATAGTAAGCATGCTGTTAGCACAGTAGATCAACTACCGAAACTCTACCAGGCTATTGGTGCACCCGAATGGGCTGATAAGATATCCGATAAGTTCAAGGACTACCCCTATGTGATAAGCTGTTATGAGTGCCACGGCATGTTTAAGGATCAGGATAGACCAGATATCATAGAGAACCATTTTGGCTACAAGATAGTAACTATTGTAACAAGGAAAGACTGTAGCCAATGCCATCCTAAGGAAAGCACCGAGCTTAGCTGGACGTGGCACGCAACCGGTAGCATAATGTCACCATTCGCTCCATGGTACAAGGCCATTCTTCAGTGGGCTAAGGAGCAGGGAGCAGACCCCTTCGGTGACAGTAGAGCTAGAGCCCTATACGAGAAGTACTTCCCACCATACTTGACCAACAAGCGTGGAGAGGTTGATATCTATTGGGACTTCTACAAGGAAATAGCCAAGGCTGTTATGGAGTACCTAGAGACAGGAAAGGAGAATGACATTGTAAGAATGCTCAAAGAAGCTACGGGCATGGTTACACCCTACGACTATGATTGGAAGACATTCATAGGCCCATTATGGCCACCAAGCGCTACGCTAAACACTACCGTATTAGTTAGGCATGGTATAAAGGTAGTCGTTAATGCAATGGGCCTTAAGACGGAAACTGTGTCAAGAATAATGGAGCATCCATGGTTCAAGAATGCCTACGTCTACCATGCATGTATGCAGTGCCACGGTAGTATAGTAGTACCTTACAAGAAGGAGACTGTGAATGTACGTGGTTTAACGGTTAATCGTGTAGCACTATGGGGTTGGCCAAATCTTGGTGCTGCTAGACTAGACCCAGATGGAAGCATGGGCGCTTGTACAGTATGCCATGCAAGACATACATTTAGCGTGAAGCAAGCCCGTGAGCCATGGACTTGTGGTCAGTGCCACTTAGGCCTCGACCACCCGCACATTGAAATCTACGAGGACAGCAAGCATGGAAACCTATGGGATGTATATGGTAAAGACTGGAACTGGAACCAGATTCCATGGCGTGTTGGAGTAGACTTCAACGCACCAACATGTGCTACATGTCACATGAGCACTATAGCTGATGCACAGGGTAACATACTCGTCAAGGGTACACATGATCTTGTAAGGAGAATAGTGTGGGACCAGATGCACTTCTTCACCATACCAAAACCGATAATACCAGACAAACAACAGTTAGCACTCTACTATGGCTGGAGCCAGCTAAAGGGCAAGCTAGAGGATATTGAGGCTAAAGCTAACCCAAGAGCACCAGAGGAGTATAGGTACCCAACCTTTACTGGAGTAAGAATACTTGAAGGACCTAAGCCCGGAGAGACCGCTTTCCCAAGACTATTAACGATCGAATATACTGGTGAATTAGCAAAGCACAGAGAAGAAATGAAGTCAGTATGTAGGCTTTGCCACAGTAGTCAGTGGATAGACAACTTCTTCCGTACAGCAGACCAGAACTTAATAGACTACGACATTGTTGCTAGATTCGCGTTTGCACTCCTACAGCTAGCTTATAAGGAGGGTATACACGATCCGACAAACAAGCTTGACGAGTACATGGAGTTAATGTGGTACTACATCTGGCATCACGACGGCAGAAGATGGAGACACGGAGCAACAATGATGAGCCCCGAGTACGCAATGTGGATGGGCATAACCGATACTGTGATGGATAAGCTGACAAGGATGATATCGTACCTAGACACAGCTCTACGCATGAAGAAACTTGAGATGGAACTACAAGTGCTGAAACAACAAGTGGCTGGTGCACCCTATACTCCAGAGCTAATGACGCTGATAACCCAGTTACAACGCGAGCTAGAGACATTACGTGCACAGCTAGCTGCCCTAGAGGCACAGGTACCAGCGCTGAGGAATCAACTGCAGAGCCTAGAAGCGAGCTACACTGCTATTGAAGGTGATGTTGGTGCTCTGAAAGGCGATGTAACAACGATACTACAACAGCTTGAAGAATTGAGTAAGCAGCTCACTGCTATAAGTCCACGCGCAGAGGAGATACAAAGGCTTGTAAGCGAGATACAACAAGTAGTTAGCAAGATTGAGGAACTAAGACAGAAGGCAGAGAGCGCTGGCGCTAAGGCTGAAGAAGCTAGTGCTACTGCTAGTCGGGCATTAACAACCGTTGAGGAGATTACGGGTAAGATAGATGAGTTAAGTAGCAAGGTTGAGAGTGCATCCGCAGCAGCCTACACATTAGCAGCCATAGCACTAGCCATAGCGGTCATAGCACTAGTATTGTTCGTAGTCTATCGCCGCAAGTAAAATAAATACTGTATACTAAACACGTTCCCCCACTATTTTTTAAAGCATACTCCAAAAAGCTCTCTTCTTAAGATAACTATAGGAGACTCGTCTTAAGCCACTAACTCTCCTTCACGCAATACATTATAATGCTTACAAGTGCTTCCATTGAGGAGGAGGTATTGTGGGACACGAGCACACATTTTCCATTTTACACGTGGCTTTACTACTTGGCGTAGCCTTGTCAATCACGTCAACCATGTTTTGGTATGTACTAGCTGATACCAGTGGTTATGGGTTTAGGCTTGTATTATTCTTTGAGGAACCATTGATGAACAATAGTTGGAGAGTACATGTAGTGTTAGAGGGGAGAGCCGGTATCTCCTGCGAAGGGGTGCTTACACCCAATGTCTATTATTTGCAGACGAGAAGTATCTCTCGTGACCTTGTTGTAACACCTTTATATTATGTGTTGGACCGTGTGTGTCCTCGTGTGCTAGACGCTATCGAGGAGACTAGTAATGGCGCCATTTTCTTTGAGTTGAGGGTTCCAGAGGGCTATGCTGTACGCACGGGTATGGATTGGAGAGGTTATGGCCGTGTTGGTGGACCCTATACGGTTGATGCTGGGTTGTTTAGGAAGTACTACTTGTTTGATGGAGTCGTGGTCGCTAATTCGTCTATCTACCGTGTCCTCGACTATCCTAAGCTTAATGTAAGCATCGTTGCTTGGCGTGGTCTTTCAATGGGGGATTTGGATCTAGTTGTTTCTACTCTTGTAACTGTGCGTTCAGCAGCCTCGTCTTGGCTGGGTTCTAGTCCCCGTGCACCAACCGTTGCGGTTATCGTGGGCAGTAGTGAGCATGAGTTTTTACCTCCTGGGACTGCTCATAGCATTGGTGGTGTTGTG
This sequence comes from Pyrodictiaceae archaeon, assembly GCA_027046105.1. Next base: position 5,644 of record JALTZQ010000069.1, on the reverse strand, counting down.
TATTTGAAAACGGGATTTAGCATTGATGCTACAGCATGGCTTGTACACACAATTGCACATGAAACCCTGCATGGATGGTTTAATCATGGCATGCTGTATGGGGGTTTCGGGTTTCAGGAAGCTGCTGCAGAGTTTCTAGCTATGCGAGCACTTTACGAGAAGGCGCCGAGGTTATACGAGTTTGCTCAAAAGTATCTTGTCGGTCTGTTATCTGCCGATGAACAGTATGGAGTCTGGATGAGGGCTCACAGTGCTCTATGGTATGCAGGGCTGAAAGTTTGCCAAGTTGATGTATATACCGCTGCTCTTAGGAAACTATTTATTGACTCACTAGCTACTGGACCAAGAGAGCCCATAACTTTGCCCGACCTGGTTATGTTAATGCTCTCCCTTGCACCAGCAGAGTGCCGCAACATACTCAAACAACTTATTGGCGGTATTCTCGTAGCCGTGGCTACTGATAACGCTACATGGCCCTACATCAACACGAGTACCATAGACTGGCTCTCCAGGAGTGGTAAGACGCTAGGTGTCATACCTAATACCTCATACAATGCTTCTACCGCCTCGACTATTTCACGCGTTTGCCCCAGCATCTTGGAAGAAAGAGAAAGCACTACACCTACGAGTATTAGCGCTCCCCCTATACAGCAACCCATATTGACCACCACACCCCTTATGGATGGGGAGAAGAACTGCCATGTTATTCCCGAAACCTGCTCTACGCTCGTCTTGGCAATTATTCTGTTTGTTGTAGTTCTTCTCGTGATCCAGGCCAAGCGTTCTAGCTTTAAGGGTGGTAAGTAGGGAAAGTTTTCGGGCTAACACTTAATTCTAGACTCATCTGCTAGCAAACCCAAGTCATGGCAAATACAGTGTAAGGCAATAGTTAAAGAGTATACTATCATCTCATTTGATACGCCAGAGGTGACTTACACGATGAGGTGGGCCAGGGTAAGTGTACTAGCCCTTTTCTCTACAATACTAGTAATACTATTAGCATCAACCACGATTGAAGCACAAGGGTCATCCCAGTTCTATCCCTGCGTGACATGTCACCAAGCACTAAATCTGACAGGGAACCGCAAAATTGTACCCTTCCACGGTATCGATTTGACTAAGGGTGCTCACCGCGGATTAGTCTGTTCAAGCTGCCACGTACCACCTACTATGCAGAAACTAGTAAATAATGCTGAAGTCTATATACCTGGACTACACACAACAGAGGATCTTAAGAAGACCAATAGTGTATGTGCAGTTTGCCATCCGAGACAGTATCTTGACTACAACTACCTCGTACACGGGAATAAGACCTTCATCTGCCCCGACGGAAATGTAACAAAGGTCATTGGCTACAAGGGCGTAGGCTACGATTTTCACATATGCCCAGAATACAAGAATCTAACAACAGTCCCTGCAAAGGCTTGTGTAGAGTGCCATAACCCCCACGACCCAACAATGCCTCCACCAAGCATACTCCCAGAACCCTCAATAAGACCACCACCACCCAATGAGGCAGGTATAGCCTTTGGCGGATTAGCTGCCATAATAGGTGGTTTACTACTTGTCGCAGGCGCCCTCTTCCTACCTCTTAGCAGGGATGAGAGGTGAGATCAATGGTGGAGAAGATTGACCAGTCTAAGAGGGAATTCCTTAAAGCAGCCGCTGTGGCCGCAAGTACCTCAACAATAGCCTTTATAGCGGTTAAGCGGGAAGAATTACAGAAACTTCTTACACCAGTAAAGCTTGAGGATCTTCTTCTCCAAGACCGCGAGACCGCTAAGAGCCCCTTAGAAAAACGTGCACTGGAGAAAGAAGCCGAGATACGTAAATGGTGTGAGGCTGAGGCTGAAAAGATCTGCAGCTCCATGGGCGAAGACTCTGATGCTTGTAAGGAGGCACGTAAGCGGTGCTCAATGATTAAGGTAAAAGCAACTGAACCTCGCGAAGGAACCCGCTATGCCATGGCACTTGACGTAAATAAGTGTATTGGCTGCCGCCGCTGCGCCTACGCATGTGTCATGGAGAATAATCAGGGTAGGAACTTGCGCATAGAATGGATAAAGGTTCTAGAGATGCCCAGAGAAGAAATGGAGATAATCTACTCGAATATGGACTATAAGGATGCACCAAAACCTGGCATGGTCTATGTACCTGTTGCATGCATGCACTGCGAGGACCCTCCTTGTGTCATGGTTTGCCCGGTTCGCGCCACATGGAAGGAACCCGACGGTATAGTTATCGTGGATTACGACCGCTGTATTGGTTGCCGGTACTGTATGACAGCATGTCCTTATGGTGCTAGGTACTTTAACTGGGCTAAACCCTATGTGCCAGTAACCGAAATCAATCCCAACATGCATATTCTCGGCAATATACCGAGGCAAGTACACGTTGTAGAGAAGTGTACATGGTGTATTCAGCGTACACGCGATGGAGGAGTACCAGCATGTGTTGAGGTGTGTCCGGTTGGTGCACGCGTCTTTGGTGATCTCAATGACCCAGAGAGCCCTATACGTCGTGTCATAGAGGAATATGGCGCTTTTGTATTAAAGCCCGAAGCTGGTACAAGGCCTAGATTCTTCTACTTCTTTGGACCAAGAAGAACTCCCCCACGTGAACCTTCCCCCGAAGAGACTACCGAGGGAGGTGGCCGTGGCTAGCTGTTAGTGGGGTGATAGTGCATGGGTGAGGGGAATGGAGGGTTTCTTGAGACACTAAAGTTCGTTATACGTGAAGCACTACTAGAGGGTAGCACACGATACTATCTGGCTATTATCGGACTCGTGCTGATAGCTGCCTATGGCCTCTACCTGTGGATATTCGTGCAGCATGCACCAATATTTCTCGGCAGTGATAGGGGCGGCATGATACTAACAGCGCTAAGTGATAGTGTGCCATGGGGACTCTATGTATCATTCTTCGTGTTCTGGGTTGGTGTCGCCGCTGCGGGCATATTATTCGGTATAGCAGCTTACGTGTTCAATGATAAGGAGTTCGTGAAGGTTGCCGTTTTCGGCGAAGTACAAGCTATAGCAGCACTAGTAACAGTCCTCCTACTAATCATGGTTGACATTGGGCGCCCCCTAAGAGCACTAGTATTGATGCCGCAGCTGCCGAATCTACGTTCAATGCTAGACTGGGACTTCATAGTATTAACCACCTATCTCTTGCTAAACCTGATAGCATTACTGGTAACTGTCCACTACTATCGCCAGGATAAGCCTTTGCCAAAGAAGTTCCTGGTGCCATTCATAATAATTGCCGCACCTTTTGCAATAGGTATACATACTGTAACTGCATTCATATTCCAAGCACTAACCGCGCGACCAATATGGAATAGCCCACTTATGGCACCACGCTTCGTCGCTACAGCCTTTGCTAGTGGTCCCGCCCTGCTATTACTAGCGTTATACTTGGCAGAGAGGTACGTGAAGGGCTTCCACGTAGACTTTAGCGTTTACAAGAAAACCTTGTACGTGGTCGTTGGAGCATTGATAGTTGGCTTGTACTTCACGTTCAGCGAAGTCCAGGAGATCTTTTGGTATACCACAGAGCCTGTAAAGAGGGCACAGGCTGAGGTATTGTTCTTCGGCTACCATCTACCATACCTCGCGATATTGATATGGCTTTGGATAGGTCTAGGTATTGCTGCTGCGATACTAGGCATACTGCCACGCATCCACAATACGAAGGAGGGTGTATTGTTGGTGTCCGCACTAACGGTAGTTGCGGTAATAGCAGAAAAAACCATGACCATCGTCATACCAGGCTATGTACCGGGAACCCTTGGCGAAATATACCCATATTATCCAACGCCATTAGAGGTTGGGATAACGGTGGGTATGCACGCAATAGGGATACTAGTGTACCTTGTACTAGCAAGGGCAGCGCTCAAAGCTGTCATGATACATTATTTCAGTGGAAAGACGAGCCACTAACAAGTCTTTCATAAGTTTTTTCGTGGCCTAGGGATAAACTTCCTATGGGGATAAACCCGGGAATTCCGCGATAGGGTGGTTGCAGATGAGGCGTAATAACTGGCTGTTAATGCTCACACTACTGGTACTTACTGGAGTCGTGGGGCTGGCTTCAGCTACTAGTGGTCTAAGTGAGGATGAAGCTAGGAAACTATTCAGTGAAGCTGGCTGTACAAGCTGCCACAACAATGTCCTAGCACCAGACTTTGATGGTGTTATAGCTAAGCTTCGTGAGTGGGCCTTAAAGTACGAGAGCCTCGACGAAGCTGTCGCTACAGAGGCGGCAAACTTCAAGATGTTCAACAATGTGAAGAGCTGGGATGAGTTAATGAAGTCAATGCCAGGCGTCACACCAGAGCTCAACAACTACTTTATAGCTATATTTGAGGAGGCAAAAAAGAGTAAAACAGCACAAGAGACTCAAACACCAACAATCCCAAAAACAACAACTAAAACAACACCTACAACAGTAGAAACAACGCCCAAACCAGCAAAGACTACACCCACACAAACTAAACCAACATCAACAATAACATACAAGAAGCTGCCAGAAGTCCCTATACCCGATCCTATCGCAGAATCTGAGTCCCTAGTAAGAAGCGGATTTATTGTGGGTCTAGCACTTTACCTAGCAGCCGTAGGTGTCTTTGTCATAGCATGGGCATTATCCGAGAGAAGAAAGTAAGGATAGCTGCAGCTACAGTGAAAGGAAAGCCACACCATTTTTCCTCATCACTATGTACAACAGCTTTTCCTCGTAGAATATAATATACTGCTTGGATGTTTTACCCAGCCAAACTCATTTACTTGAGACTAGTGAAACTAATGCAATTCTCTGAATCCGAAGATTTAAGGGACAATGCTAATTTATCGTTGTAAAAGCGAGGGCTTTAGAATGGTTACGGTTAAAGGAGCATAAAGGTGAAGCGGGGTTAACTAGGCATGAGAAAACTACTACCTGTGCTAGGCATCCTAGTCTTCATGGCTGCTATAGGGATTATTGCTTATAATTATTCAGCCATATATGCAGTTGCGATGAGTAATGGTGCACCACAACTTGAGTGTATTCAATGCCATGCTGGTGCTGACCAGAATCCTGCAGAATTCACTATTGAAGGCCTTCCTAAGACCTATGAACCAGGTCAAACCTACAAGATAACAGTCAAGATACTCTCGGGTCCCGACTGTAGCGGCGGCGTGGCTTGTGGTGGTTTCGCTGTACAGGTCAGCGGTGGCCAGCTAATAGTAGTTGACGAAACCAATACATTCATGTCAACAACACCTCTTGGCGAAGAACTATTGACACATACAAAAGATGGATCTCTAAAACGCGAGTGGAGTTTTGAATGGAAAGCACCCGATACACCCGAGCCAGTAACATTCAAGATAGCTGTAATCGCTGCAAATGGTGATGGAAGTTTCCAGGGAGACTCCTACGGCTATAAAGAGATAACGATTGAGCCAGCTACCACTACTGGAGAAGCAACACCCACTGAGACACCAACACCGACACCTACGACAACCGTGACTGTTATCGAGGAGACTGTTACGAAGACTATTGTTAAGACTGTTGAGGCTGGAAAGATAATGGAGTATGATGCTGCGCTAGCTGTAGGTATCGCAATAGCAGTATTTGCTATAGTAGTTGGCGGATACTTTCTATT
>JALTZQ010000068.1 GCA_027046105.1 Pyrodictiaceae archaeon | reverse complement strand
GAGGTATATACCTCAGTTAACAACCTAATACACCTTGTTACAAATATGTTATACTTTTATCAATGTGAGACAACATGATGCATAAAATACCTCGAATTAGATAATGTGCTTAGAAGTTTTATGGAGTACAATTATGTCTATTAGAAATGGGTTTAGTAATTACATTCATCAAGGGGCATGGTTGTCATAACTACTATACTTTCAACCTGTGTTTATAGAATTCTATTGGAAAGGAAGTTTCTAGTTTTTCCCAATTGAATGCATAATTGGAAACTTAAGATTGGAAATGAAGGGCTTCAAATAAATTTAAGACTAAGTGTGTTAGGAGGCTCCACTTAATGGTTTAAGGAAGCTTAATGATAGGTCTCAAAACTTAAGCTTAGAGTGTTGAAAAACGGGGAATAGTGGGCTAAAGTTTAATGACTCATTTGTTAGTCTCAAGGTTTTTTTTCTCGGAGTTTAAACGTAATGGTTATGTTGGGTTTGCTGAAACTGAAATATGATTTAAACATGTTGTACAATTCTGTGATAGAAAAGGATTTCTTAGGACTGAGCCTGGAGCGATAAGACTCTATGGATAGTAAATGTCAGGGTAAACTAGGAGTACTCTATGATGAATTTATTCTTACTCTTGACGGCTATTTTCATAACCAATATCTATGAATTCACAATCTTATGTTAAGCTCGGAAAACAAATGATACTGTGTTTATCAATACTAAGATGAAGAGTGCTTGGGGCTATAGCTATGGATGATTTGCTTAAGCTTTTTAACAATATTATTGCTAATAGACTTGGCTTCTCTCTTAGGAAGTACCAGGAGCATGTAGCATATGAAATTGTTAGATCGGTCGAGGAGGGACATAGGTTTATTATTGTCTCTATGCCCACTGGTAGTGGTAAAACATTGATTGAGATGTTTACTGCATTCTACGGTCTTAGGCAAGGGATTCCTCGTATACTGGTATTGGAGCCTACTAGGCTCTTATGTGACCAAATGTATTCTGGAAAAGCCAGACATGGTAGACGTGGATTATGGGGTAGAGTATTCGAGGAACTTGTTGGTAGGGAGTATGAGGGTAATTGTGATAGTTTCCTAGAACCCGGTAAAAAGATTGTTATATCAACGCCCCAGACAGCTCTAAGATGCGCATTTATGCTTAAAAGAGAATTCGGTATGGTGATTATCGATGAAGTCCACCACGCTTTTGGAGGAAAATACTATACAGAATTACTCACGGAGCTCAAACCAGACATTATAGTCGGTTTTACAGCTCTACTGCCTAGTTACAAGAGGTATCGTCTTGACCCCAGAGTAAAGAATGTTGTTGGCGAACCATATCTCCTAATATATGACTTTAAGAGGTTGGAGGAAATAGACCCTGACTTCAAGCCTCCAAAAGCCATAGCAGACGTATTTGATTCGGAAATGAATGATCACGAGAACAAGGTATATGATACTCTATTTAGGGCATTGCTCCAAGGAGATCCTCGGATAATTAAGTTCCTTGAAATAACGCTGGCTCGATACGGTAAAGAGGCTTTTTGTGAAAGCTATAGGAGAGCCTTAGAAAAGAACAAAATAGTGCCAAATAGCGATTTTGAAAGCCTCTGTAGACCAGATGGCTTATCACATAAAGCTAGAACGCTAATTGACGTTTTGACCATTTACGATATTAAAGAGAATAATGCACTTAAGCCTATCCTAATATTCACGTCACGTAAAGCTACTGCTAATGAATTCGAGAAGGCTATTACCCACCATATTGGTTTATCCATGGAGAGAGTGGCTATTCTGACAAGCGATATGAGGAGAGAGGAGAGACTCGAACTCATTAGGAAAGCTAAGAGCGGCGAGATTGACGTTATTGTATCTACTCTTGTTGGTGAGGAGGGTATTGATATTCCTGAGGCCGGTTTGCTTATAATGACTGATGTGCCGAAAAGTCCTTTGAGGTTTTACCAGCGTCTTGGTCGCCTTATAAGGATGACTAGCTCACGAAGAATGAAGTATCTTGTTGTATCACTTACACCTAAGACCGTTGAGTACTGGGATCTAGAGGATGCATTGTGGAATCTCTACATGGAGGGTGTTGACGTAAGCTACATAGTAGTCAACATCAATGAGAAAGCACCAGATGCTAGGGTAGTCGACACAATCATCAGTTTTACTAAAGTTTACAGTGATAAATCTATTCCATATACTCTTTTAGCTTTTGGGCAAGAGCTTAGCAACCCATTAAATTATATCCTTAATGTAGTTAAGGGTAGGAAAGATCTTGTAGCAATTGTTCGAGAGTATATGAGGAAATGGAGATTCCAGATAGAGTCTGAAGAAGACCTTGATACGGCCATATTCCAAATTCTTACGTTTCACATGCTCAGATGGGGTGATGTAAAGAAGATCTTTGAACCTATTGACAATGCTGTGAACAAGAGTAGGTTTAGTAAAGAGTTTAGTAAGGCAATTAGGGAGGGAAAGATATTTTATATCTACGATGTGGGAATGCTGTCTGAAATAATTGATTACAAGCTCCAAAGACTTTATCAAGCATGTGTAGCTCGTAGAGAGAATGCATGTCGTGATTCGTTTTTTAGGATTGACCGTAAATCCGTTCTTAGACTATTTACTAGAGCATTCCCGTATGATAATATAGGCTATATAATTGATGATCTTGAAAAGCGGTTAAGGAAGCACAAAGAGTACCTAGATGAAGCATCGAATAGCAATCTTCTCCAAGGTTACACAATATGGGTATCTTGGGGAGACTATAACGAAAGGGCTAAGACTCTTTCGCCTAAAGTAATCATTCACCTAGACCTGGGCAATACTTGGATCAAGCTAGATGCACAGATAAACTATCACGATGTAAGCAAGAGATTACTCAAAGACAAAAACATTAGTGAATTAGTCGAGAAAAACTTGTTAGCGATAGGCTATGAAGCCTCTAAGAAATTCCTCGAACATCTATACGAGAAACAATTGTCTTAGTTCTCGGGAACCTTTTAACTGGAGAGAAGAAATGACTAGGCAAGGCTAGGCACATGCTCTTAAGTTTCAAGTTTAACAACTATAGCTAACATTGATTTAGTAAAATAGATTCATGGTCTGTACCAAGAATAGATAAACTTGTTCCTACATTATCTCGTACGTATCTGATTATCTGATACACGAGTTACCACTCATCACATAGCCTCAGACGCAAGTAGCTTAAGGCTTCAATGCAGAGGCGGCGAAGAGTTAGACGAAAGAAATGTGCCCATACTTTACACCCTTATACCTCATTAACGTAGAAGGCGTTGGCTTACGGAACTGAGTCTCTCCTGGAAATGGGGTTGGATTAGAGCCCACCTTCTCTTTATACACTCTAGCTAGGAGCGTGTACTCTGTTATCCGGGGATAGTGTTTATTGAATCTCCTTAAGTAGCTCTTCTTTAAGCGTGAAGGTACCTCGCGGTAGTGTCTAAGCCATGAAGTAGCGTATAGGAGGCTCCTAGGCATGAGAATATGCTCCCTAGAACATACTAACGCTATTACCCTGGGACCGTCCTCGCTCAGGTCGATAGCTACGATGAGATCGTTAAGGTTGGCCACCTCTAGACGCTGATGCCTCTTAGCCTAATAGTACTTTCTAGTAGGAAGCATCCTCTCAACCCATACCCTAGCTGCTTTCTTAACTTCTTCAGCCACTCCTTCCAAATCTAAAGGTTTAGACGACGTAAAGTCGGCGCGGCATCTGGTTCCACTTGCACTTTTGTCCCCATAAACATTTCCATCACGTGTTATTGCCAGATTACTATAGACACGCATGGACGTAGCCAATTTCTGTGGGGTGTGCTTAGACTCTTAAGAATAATCATTGTGTGGGAGAGATTTTACCTTAGTAGGCTGGCGTTGATTGCGACTATGACTGTGCTAATGGACATTAGTAGTGCTCCTAGTGCGGGTGGTAGGAGGAAGCCAATGTGGTAGAATATTCCTGCTGCGGCCGGTATTGCGAAGGCATTGTACCCGGTTGCCCATATGAGGTTTTGCTTTATTTTTCTATAGGTTTTCCTAGATAATATGATGACTTTTGGAACGTCCCTAGGATCGTTCTTTACGAGTATTATGTCGGCTGACTCGATTGCTATATCAGTGCCTGCACCTATTGCTATACCAACGTCTGCCTCCATTAGTGCAGGAGCATCGTTTACACCATCACCTACCATTGCGGTAATGTAGCCTTTTTCTTTAATCTTTCTGACTACTTCCGCCTTCTCATGGGGAAGTACTTCAGCATAGTATTCATCTATGCCAAGCTCTCTCGCGACATGTTCTGCTACTCGCCTATTATCGCCTGTCAACATAATCGTCTTTATACCCATGCCTTTAAGTGTTCTAATAGCCTCTAGTGATTCCTCCCTAATAATATCCGATAAAGCTATAGCTCCTACGGGTTTTTCCTCGACGAGTACAAACACAACAGTCTTACCAGTCTCTAGAAGCTTCTTAGCACTATCGGGTAGCTCAATCCCCTTCTCCAGGACATGGCTTGAACTTACGATCTTGACGTTTTTGTCGTCAACAACACCTTCTACGCCAATACCAGGTAGTGCTCTGAATTCTTCAACTTTGCCTAGCCTAATACCCCTTTTCTCTGCGTATTCAACTATACCCTTCGCTATTGGGTGTTCACTGTGTTGCTCAAGTGTTGCGGCCAAGTACACTATCCTGTCGGGAGAGTAGCTTTTGTCTAAGACGACTACCTCGTCAACGCCTAGTTCGCCCTTGGTGAGTGTGCCAGTCTTATCGAATATGACGGCTCTTATGCTTCTTGCACGTTCAAAGGCCATACGGTTCCTAACGAGAATACCATTACTAGCCGAGATTGCTGTCGACCGTGCTATAACGAGTGGTATTGCTAAGCCAAGTGCGTGGGGGCAAGCTATCACCATGACTGTTACTGCTCTCTCTAATGCAAAGCCCACGCTGTACCCTAGCAGGATCCAAGTGGTGAAGGTAGTCGCTCCAGAAGCTAGTGCTATTATTGTTAGCCACTTAGCTGCCCTATTAGCTAAATCTTGTGCCTTGGACTTACTCATCTGTATTCTCTTGACGAGCTCTATCACTTGCGACAAGTATGTGTCTTTGCCCACCCCAGTAGCCTCAACAATTATTGAGCCATCAAGATTTATTGTGCCAGCTATAACCTTATCACCAGGCTTCTTGTAGACGGGTTTTGATTCTCCAGTCACTAGGGACTCGTCAACACTAGTCACACCTTCAACAATTACGCCATCTACAGGGATCTTCTCGCCAGGCTTAACTAGGACACGATCACCTGGTTTAACCACTGACACATCTACATCGATGTATTCACCGTTCCTAACAAGATGCGCCTTAGTCGGTAGCGCCTTAGCCAGTTTTTCTAAGGCTCTTGATGCACCTAGGACACTCTTCATTTCAATCCAGTGGCCAAGCAACATTATATCTATTAGTGTAGCTAGTTCCCAGAAGAATGTCCTCCCCTCCATAAAGAAGGTCACAGCGGTGCTATACAGGTAAGCCACAGAGATCGCCACGCCGATAAGGGTCATCATACCGGGAAGGCGTCTTCTAAGCTCTCCGAGGAGGCCAGTGAGAAACGGTTTACCGCCATAGAAGTAGATCAGTGACGCAAGAAACCATAGAATGATCATTCGCCCAGGAAAATCTAGTGTATAACCCAGCAACCCCTGCACTTCAGGTGATAATGCGAGGACAGGGATGGTGAGTATGGTTGACACGATGAGCCGACGCTTATAATCTCGTGTCATGACAGCATGATGCTCCATTGGTGTAATCGGTAATTGTTCCCCATGTTCTCTATGTATATCTTCACGCCCTATGTGCTCATGGTGTTTGTGGTGAATATGGTGGTGATTCACGTTTCCAGCCACAATAGTCTATAACCAGTTCTTCTAACTACTTATAACTTGCTCTTGATGATAGTTGTCATGGTTGCACTTATCTAGTAGAGTGTGGGTGATTGTGCTAGTTTAACTATATGGTGCTATGTAGAAGGCTGCTATGAGCCATGTGAAGTGTGCTATAGATGAAGCAGCTAGTCCCCAGCGCTCCATGGTCACACCTAGTATGAGCCCAGCTACGAATGCAGCAGGAACAAGTATGGGGTTGCCGCTAGCTACATGCGCTAGAGCATAAACTATGCTAGCCCAGAGCCATGGAGGAGACATTGTAGCTAACACTGTTCCCTGAAGCCAGCCACGCCAATAGAACTCCTCTGCAAGGGATACAACAAGCAATAGTATTGGCGTATAACTCGTTAGGTTGACAAGCATGTACACTTCTTTAACGCTATAATGTAGACCCATGGCTTTAACAAGGAGGTTGCCCATGTAAAAGGCAAGATATAGTACAATGGATGATGCGAAGCCAGCAACAATACCATATACCGACGGCCTAATAAGCCTTAATACGTTTTCACGCTGTAGGAGAACAGCTATAGTAGCTAGCGGCGACATGCCTATAGCAAGGGCTAAAACCAAATCCTGCACATTTAACGTAAAGGCTAGAGCGAAGATCGTGTATCCGAGACTCAATAAAAACACATCATAAGACTCTAGGCATTGCTTCTTCAAGAACTCTCCCCAGGCTCCAGATAGCTTTAATCGTACCGTATCCTGAAGTCCCTGAACTCGCCACGATAAGGCTCCCAGGTAACTTCAACTCTCTCAACACGTGCTAGAGGTGGGCCACGGTGAGCCCAACGTATTAGCTCTTCGACCTTATCCCTAGGACCTTCTACAACAGCTTCAACACTGCCATCGGGTACGTTTCTTACCCACCCCTTCACACCAAGACTATCAGCTATACGCTTCATGTTGGCTCTAAAGAACACACCCTGTACAAGTCCATAAATCCGCAGATGAGCACGCACCATCTCAGTCAAAGCCAACCCCTCTTCTCGGCCCCTATCTTCCTCCATGCTTTATTTTAGCTCCTTGTCTAGGATACAAGGTGTTCTTTAACTCTTTTCACAGTTTATCCATGTTTTTCATGTGTTTATGCCTCATAAATCCTCTAGTAATGCCTTGTCCAAACCTATAAATGGTATATCATGTTGTATCTTGGACGATTGTCCGGAGCAGCGAGGATAACTGTTTAATAATTGTCTGGTAACCTATGTGGCTGGTAGGACAACTGTCTGGTAGAGGCATGGTAGGAATGGTTAGTGTTAGAGAGGTACTGGAGAGACTCCAATTGTGGGGTGTTAAGTGGGTTGATTTGCAGTTAACGGATTTAGCTGGGACACTACACCACGTCACTATAGCTAGTAGCCTAGTGAATGAGGAAACGCTTATCCGTGGCTTTGGTAAACTCGATGGGAGCAGCGTTAAGGGCTTCACCACAATAGATGAAAGCGATCTTGTGCTCAAGCCTATTCTCGACACATTAGCCCTTATACCCTGGAGTAAAGGCGTCGCTAGATTCTTGTGCCAAGTCTATGCACCAGGTGGTCAGGAAAGGCTGGATCGCGACCCAAGACTTGCAGCAGAGAACACGGAGAAAGTATTAGCAGAGGAGGGTTACCGCGCTTATATAGCCGTAGAGCCAGAGTTCTTCATCTTCGACCGGGTCACTATTCGTCTTGAACAAGGCTACCAGTTATATCGTGTAGAGTCCCGTGAAGCCCCCTGGAGCAGCAATAATGGTATATTCACACGTGTAAAAGAGGGTTATTACCCAACTCCACCAAAAGATAAACTCTTCGACTTAAGGCTTGAGATTCTTGAGACACTCAAAGACTATTTTGGTGTAGAAGTCGAAGTTACTCATCATGAAGTCGCTACAGCGGGGCAGGCCGAAGTCAACTTCAGATATAGTAGCGTTGTTGGTACTGCGGATAATCTCCAGACCGTCAAATACGTGATCAAGAATGTTGCTGCTCGTCATGGATTAATAGCAACTTTTATGCCTAAACCGATTTTTGGTGATAATGGTAGTGGTATGCACACTCATGTCAGCCTATGGGATGCACGGGGTGAAAAGAACCTCTTCTACGACCAAGACGACGAGTATGCAGAGCTTAGCCAAATAGCAAGATACTTTATCGGGGGGTTGCTAGAACATGGTAGGGCATTATCAGCTATTGTGAGTCCAACAGTGAATAGTTATCGTCGCTTAATACCTGGTTATGAGGCGCCTGTGTATCTTGTCTGGAGTCGTGCAAACCGTAGTGCAGCAGTAAGGGTACCGGTATACCACCGTGGTGATTGGAAGAGTAAGAGGATAGAGTATAGACCTCCAGATCCAAGCGCTAATCCCTACTTAGCCCTAGCAGCAATAGTCTTAGCTGGTCTTGATGGTGTGAGGAAGAAAATTGATCCTGGAGATCCTGTTGACGAGAACGTTTATCGCATGAGTCCTGAAAGGAAGGCACAGTTGGGGATAAAAGAGCTTCCACGTAACCTTGATGAGGCGCTCGACGAGCTAGAATCTGATCATGAATGGTTAAAGCCAGCATTCCCCAAAGTAATGATAGAGACATATATCGAGATGAAGCGTGAGGAGGCTAGAAAGCTAGCACAATACGTGTCACCAGCGGAAGCATACTACTACCTAGATGCCTAGACGCTATTATTCCTTAACCACTCACAGAGCCTACGAAACGCCCTGGCACGGTGAGAATACATATTCTTCTCTTCAATATTCATCTCAGCGAAAGTCTTTGTAGAACCTTCTGGAATAAATATCGGGTCGAACCCAAAACCATGGGTTCCTCGTGCACTCTCGGCTATCATGCCCTGGACCCTGCCACGAAACACTACTACGCCGGATGCATGAGCTAATGCTACAATGGACTCAAAGTATGCCTTTCGGTTCTCGATATCCTTTAGGAGCTTTAGTATACCATGGACACCTATGGTCTTATACACGTATGACGAGTATGGTCCCGGAAAACCATTCAAGGCCTCAATAAAAAGCCCAGCATCTTCGACAACAACTGGTTCCCGGAGCATGCTATAAGCAGTTACGGCAGCGTAAACAGCTATTTCCACAAGATCCTCTGACTGAATCTCTAGCTTTGGAGCATTCGTCGGCACAACAGTGTAGCCACAATCCTTAAGAATTGCATTTGCCTCTTCTACTTTATGTAGATTGTTTGTTGCAAAAAGAATAGTTCTCAACTCTTTCCCCACACGAGCCTACGCTCCTCAACATAGCGGCCCATAAGCCTTATCTTCTCAACAAGTTTTACAACCTCCTCAGCCTTAGCCTTGCCCCGCGCTCGCTGGTATCCCCTAATAAAGGCCTTATATAGCGCCTCTACATGTTCTGGATGAGCTGATTCAAGGCTACGTAGAAACAAGTGGACATCAACTGCTTTATCTAGCTCATCCCGTGAGCGCTCGGCAAGCCCGAAATCAATCAAGAAAACCTCAGTGCTGGACACAATGGCGTTACTCGTGGTTAGATCTCCATGGACAATATTGTTCTCGTGAAGTACGCCAGCATAGTAGCCTAGTTTCTCTACAAGGGTGAGAACATGGTCATTCACCCCCTTCTCCTCTATTAGATCATGAAGTACTTTGCCCTCAATATATTCTAGAACTATGATTGCCTCTTCGGGATCTACATAATACACTGTGGGCGCAGGTATACCAGCAGCTAAGGTAGCAAGAATTATCCGCGCCTCATTAAGTGTACGTATTCTTCTAAGCTTCTCGTCAAGACTATTATGCCGGTACCTCTTCCCTATCCTCTTCTTGACGAGAACACGATGGCCAAGTAAACTAGCATGGTAAAGGTAAGCTTCTGCTCCCCGATAGCTAGGAGCCTCTACCTCCATGGTATAGGAGTTTCGTCGAGCCTCCATCGCTGCTTCACCGCCGAATCCCTTACTGGAACAGTTAAACCCGCCATGTAATTAAGTAACCCAACCCATGCAATCATTGCACCATTGTCACCACTATACTCTAGGGGCGGGTATCCTGCAACAGCCTCATGGTAGCGAGCCATGGCTTCAATACGCCATCTCAGCTCAGGACTTGCAGCAACACCACCCACTAGCAGTACCTGCTTCTTACGTGTATGTACAAGCCCCCTCTCTGCCACTTCTACAACAGCACTATAGGCTATCTCCCTTAATGTTAAACATACATCAGCAAGACGTGCCCCCCTCCCTATAGCACGGAGTGCCGCAGTGAGTAGACCCGAAAAGGATACGTCCTGGCCTTTAACCACGTACGGCAGATCGAGTATCTCCCTACCATCAAGCGCGCAGCGATCAACCTGGTGCATACCCTCAACTACATAAGGTGGTGCTATTCCAACTTCCCTTGCAAAGGTATCAAGGAGATTTCCTAAAGCTATGTCTAATGTTTCTCCAAATACCCGGTAACGCCCCTTAGCAAACGTGGTAACAGTAGTGTTGCCACCAGACACATATAGTACTAGGGGGTCATCCAGGCACGTGGTTAATCTTCCAATTTCAATATGTGCTACAGCATGA
This sequence comes from Pyrodictiaceae archaeon, assembly GCA_027046105.1. The sequence goes on along the minus strand of JALTZQ010000068.1, from coordinate 8,623 downwards.
TTTACAGGAACAAGAGGCTTACCATAATAGACGGAGAGAGCTCTAGCTATTGTTGCTCCAACACGCAAGGCAGGCCCAAGTCCAGGACCCAAAGCAACAGCAATGGCATCAATATCCTTTATTGTGACGCCAGCCTCTTCTAACGCAGAACGAATGACCTCTGGCGCGGTCTTTGCGTGGTGACTTGCAGCTTCTCTGGGGTGAATCCCCCCAGTCTTAGGTCTATAGACTGATCTTGTATTAGAAAGTATGAAGGGTTGTTGAGAAGACGCTACTGCGGCACCAAATGTGTGCGCAGTGGATTCTATGCCCAGGACATAGACCTCTTTATCCCAGTCAAGGCGTGGATAAAGCTGTTTAAGATCGGGGTGACAAGAACTCTGTATGGCCGCAACGCCCACAATGCCACCTCGGCACAGGCCATTTATGGAACGCCATGAAGCTGCCACAGCGAGGGCATATCTTGTTCTTCCTCTCTATAGTCCCTTTCTCATAATCATACTTGTATAGCTTATGTACATACAGTTTTAGTTCCTTGGACAAGGCCTACACCTCTCTTAGCCCTGCTCCTCCTCTTCCGGCAACTTGTTCCTCTCACGTATATGCTTTGGCTCGAACTGCAAGGCTCTCTCAGGAGTATCATAGACGTGTATTTCAGCTCTAGTCCTCCCAACACCGTACTCCGTTAATAACTTACGAACATACACCCTCTTAACGTCAATGCCGAAAGCTTGTGCAACAGCCATTCTCATCTGTATTCTACTTGGGCAAGGCTTACCAACATGCAGTATAACCATGTCTATTTCACGACGCTTTATCAGTGGATTGTACCAATCACGTGTTACGAAAGCCTCGTAACCCTCGCCTAGATTCAATGCGATAGGCTTACCTTCTTTTGGCCTAAGCATTTCCAGCACATACTCTGGCACTCTAGCCATCCAACCGCCCCCACAGCTTGTGGCCTACCACAAGCCTAGACTTAATAATTCTATAGCCCCAGTAACGCTTCCTTGGCAAGATTCATCTAGCTCGTTTTATCTTCTTACCAAGAATCTTTTCAAGCTCGTGAACAGGAATAGGGCCCTCTCTCACAAGTACTGGCTCTTCACCACTAAGGTCTACTACTGTAGAAGGTTTACCCCCTGGTGAAGGCCCTGCATCGAGTACAAGGTCTACACGATCACCGAGCTGGCGTATAGCCTCCTCGGCCGTCCTGGGAGGAGTCCAACCAGAAATATTGGCACTTGTACCTGTGATTGCTCCCCCAGACTCTTTTGCAAGAAGCAATGCAACCATATGGCCAGGTACACGGAGCCCGACGCGCCCCGTACATGCGGTTACGAGGCAAGGTAGATCTCTTTTTACGCGAAGAACTATTGTTAGAGGTCCTGGCCAATAATTCTCTATGAGCTTTAATGCATCGCGTGTTATATGAGCTATCTCCTCGGCCGTTTCAACTCCATCGACGAGCACTGGTATGGGTTTATTCTCTGGTCTTCCTTTTGCCCTGAAGAGCCTCTTTACAGCCTCTTCGCTAAAAGGATTGGATGCCAACCCGTAGACGGTGTCGGTGGGGTAGACTACTAAGCCACCAGAAGATACGATCTCTGCGGCTTCTCGTATAGCACCACGATCTGGTCTAACCGCATTAACCTTTAGTATTCTTGGCATATGGTCCTCCTCCTTCGAAGCCATCGTTATGTGTGGAGCGGTTTTTCCACAATGACATTGTATGATGAGACGTAAATGATTTTGTCTGGTGAGAGTGAACGGAGAACCTCAGGTCGGTTCGTTGCGACTATTAATGTTAGTTTAAATCTTCTCGCTATTTGGCCAAGCTTTCTAGCAACTCTCATAGCCGTTAGGCTGTCCAAGTGTGCTGTGAACTCGTCTATGACTAGAATGTTCGGTTTTGACGCAAGTAGTGATGCGAGTTTTGCTCTCTCCTTCTGGCCCGTCGAGAGCTCATTAAACCGCGCTCTATAGAATACAGCGTCGCTTAAACCAACAATATTAAGTACCTCCACCGCGGCGTAGATATCACCAAGCTTCTTAGCCACGTGTTCTAGTACAGTTTCGTTACCGAATACGGGCTCGTGTTCACCAGGTAGCATGTACTCTAGTCTAGCATTTTTTGGAGCTTCAATAGAACCAGATGTAGGCTTATAGTTTTCATCATCTATGCCCAGGATACCGCCTATAATCATTCTCAGTAGTGTCGTCTTGCCTGCACCCGACATGCCTACGACCGCGACTATTTCTCCAGGCTCAATAACCAAGTCTACATCCTTTAGCACATAACGTTCAATAGTTCTCTTCTCGACGCCAAACGCACGCAAGACCTCTTGGAGATCCTTTGGAAGGGCTTTGATATCAAGAACACTAGAGTATATTTTTGTGACTTTTCTTAAAGCTATGGAGCCGCTAAGAGGCTCTTCTATCCCAAAACGTGGCTTATAAAGGCGCCCCTTGTGTATCCTTGCGTAAGGATCCTCAGACAAGAATTTCTCTATGAGCCTGCGTGCTTCATCCGAGAGTGGATACATCAGTACTGGTCTCCCACTTGCAGTATCCCACATGTAGCGGAAACCAGCTTTCTCAAAGAACGGGTTAAATCGTGCCATTTGCGCAATAGTCTCTACAACGTGTTTACCTCTTTTCATCTCTGGTATTCGCCTCTCCCTTATCCAGTCTAATGCAGCCTTGACGGTCAATACTCCTAGCCCGTCTCCACGATAATCAGGGTGAACAACTACACGTGCTATTCTTGCTGCAGCGGTATTAGCGCTACGTAGTGCCTCAGCGGAGACCTCTTCGCCCACAATAGCTCTAGCAAGGCTCCTTGAACCATAGAGTTTCGCCAGCTCTCGATAGCGAAGTATTATCTCTCTCCTCCTAGAGTACGCCATAGGCCAAAAGGTTGGGTGAAACCAGTCTCTTGGGAAAACACGTTCACGGATAAATCTCTCGACACGGCCATCTGGTAAACGCCTATTCATCAATGGAATCGGTGTATCAACTCTAACATAGCCGACAATTCGTGGCTCGTAAGGTTTACGATCAAGCAACTCGATGACCAAGAATCTAGAGCTAGGTAAGCTACCACGTATTTCCTGTAACCTCATTGGTAGATTGTGTTTTGGACACTTGGGTTGAATATTTGCTTCCATGTAATGGCCGCATATAGGGCAACGCCATACAGCGACTCGTTCCTCCTTGCTCGCATAGTGGTGTTGCTCTAGCAGCACGATATCAAGATAATCCTGTTCACTAACGGCTTCTCGTGCAATAACGCGGTAACTGTATACCTTGTTGGCCTCAAGGGGATCCATCCTTGTCAGTGTATACTCCTTTCTCCAAGGTGGCCATACGAGTATGTGTTCATCATCATATAGGCGCCAGAGAACATATTCACCAGGTAGACTGACTAACCCATCCCCAACAAAGCTAGGCTCTTCACTAAATAAGACCTCAACATGCTCCCCTGGAGAAAGCCATTGTGCCACACTACCAGCCATCATAAGATTAACTTCTACTCCTACATCAACCTCAATAGTAACAAATCCTCGCCATCTATACCCGACACGTGGAACGACAATATTCTTTACACGCGCCTTTAAGGGTGTTCCTAGTACAACCTTTGCTTGGTTCTCGCGAAGCTCCTTTCGTGGTTGTTGCCATTTTCTACGAGACATGCTGGGCTTCAAACCACTCCACGCTCACACAGGCTAAGACTCATATCTTCAAGTAAAGAATAGGCTACCTGCTTAGTACGCCTGTTTACGTGAACAAGCACAATGCCTTGCCCTGGCTGCCCATAAGCGACGATCGAGTCAATTGGAGCAAGTAGTACAAGCGGTAAAACGAGAAGATCCTCCTCCCCATCAACAACAATGAACGCTTTTTCTACGCGAAGAGCCTCCGAAAGTACACTGATAGCCTCACTAGTTATCGTAGCAGGTGGATTCCATGTCCGTAAAACCTTGTAGCCGGAAGGAGGTTCGGGGCATGCTGTTGTAACACGTTTTTCTCTACAATCAACAATAGCTAGGCGTGGATATATGTCTCGTGCAAGTAGTGTACGAGTGAGAGTATCTCCAACTGACATTAGCTCGATGTGATCCGGAATATAACTCTCATTAGGTACAAGGCATGCGGATGGAAAACGGTAAGCAGCTATTGGCCGTAGTTCCTCGGGCAAACGTAGACAAAGGCTAGGCTTCTTCAATAGCTCTAGAAGCCTAGCGATCAAGACGTATTTGCCTCCCCTATAGCCAGCTACTTCTCTAGCATTAGGGATCTCTTAAAGCACAACGCATGTAACAAGTATCAAAAAGCTATAGACAGCCTGATGCCCTCTGATAATGAGATGTGGTTAAGGATATCTGGGAGGAGGTTTACTTTCAGCGTACGCGGAGAGCGTATCTTCCCGGCTTATCGACTTTCATTTTCTCTGCTACTATTGATGCTTCTGTATCGACAATTATAAGTGCGCCTTCCCAGTCCTCTGAAAGCTCTGGTGAGCCGCAGACTGGGCATCGCTCAGCCTCCCTTGGTGCAAGCGCCTTGCATTTTCTGCAAGCCTTAAAAGGTGGTAGTCTTGTTCTTCTCCTAACGCTTGCCAATCTTGTCCCCTCTCACCGCTAGCCCTTAGAAGTCTTTCTCGCTTTCCTACGTGTTTCCTCTATTTTAGCCACCTCTTCTCTTATCCAGTCAACCTTGCCCAACATGGGTTGCCTCATTGTCAATTGTATCTTCGGCTTCCTAGTCGGCTCTCTTGGCAAGGAGATAGCTATTATTCTTGCACGAACAACGTCTCCTTTTTCGATAATGCGTCCAGTTTTTATGCCTATAAAGGCGCCACGCTGCGCGTCAAACCTCATTTCTTCATCCATTATCTGGCTTTTATGGATAAACCCATCTATAGGGCCTAGGTTGACAAAGACGCCGAAATCTTGTACGCTGACTATTGAGCCTTCAACGACTTCCTTCTCAACGGGTTTAAATGCTAATATGTCGAACTCGGTATCATGATATGTTGCACCGTCACCGGGCAGTATACGGCCATGCTCGTCAACATGGATATTGTAGATGGCGACGATTATCCCCAAATCTGGGTCAACATAGCCTAAATAGCGCTGGTAGAGTACCTCTCTAGCAGCCTCCTCCAGTGGAACATCAAAGAGCGATGGTGGGATCCTTACAACATCACGTACACGGTAGACAGCATACAAGGGTTTGCCGCCCCACGCTAACGTACACTAGGTAGCCTAATCGCATGTAGGCCTAGTGGGTAGAGATATTAACCTTTGCTCTCCTAGCTGCCCTCTAGCTCTAGCCCATGCTTGGCCCGCCGATAGTATATGTTTGGAATCCCTCTCTCGCGTAGCCTTCGCCTAAGCTCATTATCTGCAGTTGCTATGATGGCTTCACAGTCCCTAAGTGCAATGGCCACGAGTGCATCATCAACACTGTTCTCCTTTACATCAAGGACACGGCACTTCCTTTCAACGGCCTGCAAAGCAAGCCTTGCTGCTCTCCTCTTATGTAGCCTCTTTGATGATGCTAGTTTTTCGAGTTCACGTATAACCGTTGAGGGAACAATACACTCTGGCACTGTGTCTAGAACGTGTTCAACCCAGCTAAACACGTCAACACCATCATATAATAGGAGGAGAATACTTGTGTCGAAAACGACTCTTCTCATTCGCGTACAACGCCCCAGCCTACTAGTCTCCATCTTCCTAGCACCTGTCTAGATATAGCAACTCTTGAACCTACTGGTGCAGCAATGGGCTTCCTAAGGGCTATTTCAACTTCATCCTTCCTTATCTCAGTGATACGGCCAAGAGTTATCGCCGTACCAGCAGTTATCATTATGGGCTCGCCTTTACGTAGTGGTGAGACCTTGACGAGTTCCTTCGTACCAACGACTCTCTCCAATAGGTGATACTCAAGCCTTATTGTTTCCCACACTGGGGGCAAGTGACCTGGCTTACCAACAACGTTTCCGACGAGACTATCAGCTTTTGTAAGTGAGGGGTCTAGCTCGGTACCTATAGCCACTAGTCCACCTGGTTTAGCCTCCTCGACTTCGAGATTACCAAACTTGAGGCTAACAATAGTCGTTTGTACAGGTTCATAAACCATTTTGCCGCTGGTTCGTGCTACTGGGACACCTGGCACGATTTCTATGTCATCGCCAACACGTAGTACACCCTGAATTATTGAGCCACCAATAACACCACCCTTGAGATCACGTATTGTTGTACCTGGCTTATTTACATCAAAGCTCCTAGCAACATACATTAGCGGTGGTTTTGTTGGATCACGTTCCGGTGTAGGAACCTCAACCTCCATTGCCATAAGCAGTGCATCTATGTTTACACGGTGGAGAGCACTAACCGGTATAATGGGGTTATTTTCGGCCCAGGTACCTTTCACAAAAACTTTTATCTCCTTGTAGTTTTCTCTAGCCCTTTCAAGCGTTACGACGTCAACCTTGTTCTGGACTATAACCAGGCGCTTAACACCCACAATATCGAGGGCAGCGAAGTGCTCTCTAGTCTGTGGCTGAGGACACTTCTCATTAGCAGCTATGACTAGTAAGGCTCCATCCATTATTGCTGCCCCAGAGAGCATTGTAGCCATTAGAATTTCGTGGCCCGGCGCATCAACATATGATACTCTACGTAGTAGCTTAGGTACAGTTCCTTTCGGGCACTGCTCTGGGAAGGGCTGAAACGCTTCTGGCTCCTCAGCTCCCTCACAATACCATACTTCACCCTCGGCATAGCCTAGCTTAATGGTCATACCTCGGCGAAGCTCTTCACTATGCTTTGCTGTCCAGACACCCGTTAACGCTTGGACAAGGGTGGTTTTGCCGTGGTCAACATGACCAGCTGTGCCGATATTTACTTCTGGTTGGCGCCGTCGCTGAGCCTCTATTTCCTCCCTGTCCAGCCTAGCCATGGACCTTAACCACCCCCTAATCCTAGCACTCGTTCTATACAGGTACTGGATAAAGACTCATACGCTTCCAAGTAACAGCGAAACATCAAAGACATGGACAAAGAAGACTAGACACCTTAGTAGACGACGTAGCGTAGTAGCGGAGAGACAATTGGCTAAATATCGACTACAAACTGTATATACCAGCAGCCGTCTTCCTTCCGTATCTCCATTTGTGCATATGTCATAGCTTTTACTATGGTTCGATGCTCGTGTTTATTAGGATCAAAATTTTCGCCATAAACCCTTGCTTTCAACTTGTATTCATCGCTACTCACAGCCTCTATCTTCTCTACATGAAATTTAGAGAATACTAGTCCCTCACTATCGGTGAACACTAGTAGCTCTTCAATCCACCTATAAAGTAAGTTATAGAGGTCAAAACCATCTACTGATACTTCGACTTCAACACGTGGTTCAACCTTACTAGTATCAGTTATAACCTCATACACGCCTAGTGCGGCTTGTTCAAAAGCCTCCTCTAGAGTCCTACCACGAGCTACTACAAGGACATCAGCTGTATGAGGGGCATGTGCGAAGCCAGGACATTTAATCTCCATAACTCTCCACCACAACTAGTTAGTTACTCCCATAGTCTTGATGGGAACCTTGTTATTCTTCTCGCTCCCTTCTTGGTTACAACCACTAGTTCTTCTATCCTTACACCGAACTGGCCAGGAATGTAAACTCCAGGCTCAACTGTTATAACCATGCCTTCACGCAGCTTCTTCTTTGAACCTGGACTCACCCTTGGCTCCTCGTGCACTTCGATGCCAACACCATGACCTAGACTATGGATAAAGTATTTGTCAAGACCATGTCTAGCCAGTACTTGACGTGCAACAGCGTCTATTTCTTCACAGGTCTTACCGGGTTCAATACTATCAATAGCCTCATCAACTGCTTGCATAACAACATCGGCTACTTCAGCTATACTCTTATCTACGCCAAAAACTGTGGTTCTTGTCATGTCACTCCTATAACCCTTGTACACAGCTCCGAGATCGATTAATACAACAGTGTCTCGTCTAAGTCGACGCTCCAATGAAGGCTCTGCATGTGGGTAAATACTGTTTCTCCCGAACGCCACTATTGTCGGAAAAGCTGTCTGTGAAGCACCAAGTCTACGCATAGTGTATTCTATTGTGGCTGCTATCTCAGCCTCGGAAACATTATCATCAAGGGTGTTAAGGCCAGTTGCTAATGCTTCCTCAGCTATGCGGGTAGCTGCTTCAATACGCTCTAACTCCCACCACTCTTTCACACTTCTCAGCTCAGTAATATGCTGGGATACATCAGCGAGTCTAAATCGTCTAGAGAGCTTATCGTATGATGCAGTATTGAGACCGTCGTGTAGAAGTGTACAGTTCTCCTCAACTAGATTAGAGACAGCCTCAACTAAGGGCTTATCTATTACTTTTGGTTTACCGCCTAAATCAAGTCCTCTAGGAAGCTTGTATGGCTGAAAAACAATTAGCTCAGCCTCAACATTGTTTTCGACTAATGTATCACGAGCACGTAGGTATTCAAGGGGAGGTACTAGGAGTACCGATCCATCCTTCGTGACGAGTAGTGCACCTGCACCACTGTATCCCAGAGCATAGTATATGTT
>JALTZQ010000067.1 GCA_027046105.1 Pyrodictiaceae archaeon | reverse complement strand
ACGTTCCGATGGCTCTGAGACCCAAATAGCATCCTTCCTCGCACAAACAGCTATAGGAGATGCACTAGGAACATACTTTAGCAGCGACACGTTCAACGGCTACACACCAGGCCCCAACGACGTCTATCTAAAAGTAACCTATGTCATAAATATAGCACTACAATCCGGTACCCTAAGACGCTTCTGGTTTATCACGTGGTGTGATGGAACAACGCCATCATGGACTAGTGGTACCTTCGACGTCTACGTCTACTTTAACGATGGTTCTTCTGGTATTGAAGCCCAGAATACGTGGGCTCGAACCTATGCTACGGAGATGGTGCTTTCTGGTACTAGTAATACTGCTGCTGACTGGCTACGGCTAGACTGGGGCCTCGACATACGCGTCGATATAGCTAATGTGTCGGGCTATGCAGCACTATACGACTATGTCTCCAACGCTTATCGTACCACGGCCCCCGGGTACATCAGCTTAGCCCCCGGCTCTACTGATACACTATACAGTGAGTCCATTGATGAGACACAGTACGTGTTGGAGAGGTTCCGTGACCCAGCTACTGGTGAGTGGAGGGTACTAGTCCGGCTTGAGAGGAATGTTACATGGAATGAGGGGTTCCGTGCCTATATCGACTGGCTATTCCTTAACGTCACCTACTGGAATACCTATGAAGTCGATGTGACCTTCACTGTCTCAAACGTAGTCTCCACCAATGTCGCCTCACTAGACATCACCTTTAACGTGACACACAACGCTACTATTAGCTCATTCAACGTCTACCTATGGAACTATGCTACTAGCTCTTGGAGCCTAGTCTATAGCGCGAGTAACGTGCAAACAATAGCCGATACAGTAAGGATTACAGTGGGCGCAGTTGACTATGCTAGTGGAGGCCAGATACATGTAAGGATAGAGTCTATCCTGGTCAGTGACTCAGCGGCACCATTCGAGCAGGATACTGACTTCCTCGAAATAGTTGAGGGGGTCTATGGTGCTCCAACGCTCGTCGTGGCAACAGCTGGCACGAACACCCTATACATCTACAGGTACTTATCGGGCCAGGAAGGGTACATCGGGTTACCCCTCGTGCTTGCCCAGGGCTGCGCGCTAGCGTCGCAGGCGAGTAGCGTCTACGTAGTCTATGGTGGTAATAGGCCAAACTTCACCCTAGTAGACGTTGCAGCTGGGGACGTGGCTGCTCTACCCGACTTACCCGTAAACTCCACTAACTCCATCCTAGTATACGATCCAGCTAGGAACGCTATACTCTACCTACCAGACATCTTCACAGGCAACACCTTCTACATCTACGATATCGGCTTGGGTGCCTGGACTGGAACCCTAACCATCCCCATCCCCCCACCACTATACGCTTGCACCGTCGCCGCAGACGTCGTTGCATGCCTCAATGAGACACACATAGGCTTCTATAACACGACGAGTGGCTCCCTACTAGCGTATAGGCAGCCCGTGTACAGTATACCAGTAGGCCTACTCTACGATGATGCCCGAGACTGGTACATCGTCGTCTACAGCTCTGGGGACGTATACGTCTTCACCGCAGGGTACTGGTATAGGGTAGAGCCACCACTACCACCACTACCAACAACACCAGCATACTCGATCCTCACAGCACAAGACCCTGATAGACTATTCTTCATCAGACTACTAACCAGAGAACTCTACTCGATAAACAAAAACAACCTACAACTAACACTCGCAGGCAAGTAGGGCTCATCGATTCCTTACAATCTGGTCAATCTGGTTAAAAGTATGGAAGAGGCTAATCCCCTCTCCTGGCGGCCTTTTCCTGTTCTTCTTGTAGGTGTTTTGTTAGCCATTCTGCTATTTCTTTGAGACGTTCTAGCCTGTGTTTGGGTTTTCCTCGGCGGCTTAGCTCGTGGCTTTCTCCCGGGAAGACTACTAGTCTTGTCTTAACGTTGTTTTTGCGTAAGGCTGTGAAAAGTATTAGTGCTTGGTCTAGCCAGCACCGGTAATCCTCCATCGAGTGTATTATTAGTGTTGGTGTCTTGGCGTTGGCCGCGTAGCGTACTGGGCTCTTCTCTAGACACTTCTCTGGGTTACGCCATGGCGTGCATTGTATTTGGTCTTCGACGAAGTAGTGGCCTATATCTGTGGTGCCGTACATGCTTATCCAGTCACTTATGGATCGTTGTGTTACTGCTGCTTGGAACCGGCTGGTATGGGTTATTATCCAGTTGACCATGAAGCCTCCATAGCTTCCCCCGGCTACTCCTATCCTGGCTTTGCTGAGCATCGGGTACTTTTCTAGGGCCGCGTCTACGGCCTCCATGAGGTCCATGTAGTCTCTTTCACCGTACTTGCCACGAATGTCTGCGAACTCCTCGCTATAGCCGTCGCTCCCTCGGGGGTTGGTGTAGACGATTGCGAGGCCGCGGGAGGCGAGGTAGTGGAATTCCTCTATAAAGCTCCAGCCATAGGCTGTCTTGGGCCCACCATGTATGTAGAGAACCCACGGGATCTCGTCGCCTTTGCGTGCTTTTTCTGGCGGGAGTAACACCCATCCATCAATAGTCTCTCCATCGCTTGCCTTGAAGGTGAAGTGTTGGGGCTCGGTTAACTCTACTCGTGAGAGGAAGAAGTCGTTGAAGCTTGTTACCCTCTCTGCTTCACCGTCTCTTAGCAGGTATAGTTCTTTAGGCATAGTGGGCTTCATGGCTGTGAAGGCTATTAGGCTGGTTTTATCGGCTACTGTGAACTCGTCGATTACGCCTTTCTCTACCTGGTAGACCTTTTCTGGCTCTGAGCCCGGTTTTACACGATACAGTATTGTTGAGCCATGGTCTGTTACGAGGAAGTAGATCCAGCCATCTCCTGCCCACTGTATTGGTGGTGTATTGCTTGGGCCACGTACATCAGAGTTAAGAGTGTTTACTGTGTTGCGGTCTAGGTTGCATGTAAGACACTCTACCTCATTGCCATCAAGACTTACTAGCCATACACGATTGTGGCTCGTGAGTCCACGGGGTCTACGATGCCCTATAAAGGCCAAGTATTTGCCGTCAGGGCTCCAGACTACGTGATGGTAGCTTGTAAAGCCCTCCACGACCACGTAGTGCTCGTCCCTGGCAACATCGTATATGTAGATGTCTACTAGGTATGGTTTAAGCCTGTCCCGTGATACAAGATACGCTATCCTCCCGCCATCCGGGCTCCACGAGGCTGAGCGTACCTGCACCCTGCCATCAGTAACGCGAACGTATTCCCCGCTATCGGGGTCCATGATATACAAGTGGGTGTCAACACTGTAGACGAAGCCTACATCATTAAACCAAACCGGTAGATCCTCTATATGCTTCACATCATCCTCCACAACACCCTCTTGGGCCACGAGTAGGAGCCTCTTCTCGTCTGGGCTCCACTCTAGCCATGAAACACCTAGCGGCATTATAGCGGCTAAGCGTGGTTCACGAGACTCTAGATCAAGTACCCATACCTCTTGGCCACGCTCCTTCTCCCCTAGTCTACGCTTCGACAAAAAGGCTAGACGCCTACCACTAGGGGAGGGTGTTGGTGAGCGATCCATTGGTCCACCGGTAACTGCGAAGGCACGGCCATTGGTAGTGTCGTAGACCCATATCGTGGACTCGTAGCGGTCACGTTCAAGACTCATTCTCGTCACTAGGAAGAAGACGCGTCGCCCCTCGGCATCGGTACGTGGACTCGAGACAAGGGTAAGGTGGATGAGGTCTTCAAGTTCTAGTAAACGTTTCCCAGGCATAGCAAGAGCACCTACAGAGAATCAACGCGCCGAGACCATCAAGGGGGAGGGGGAGGGGTCTAAGAAAATGGTGTCCAACACTACCGCCCTTTACCGGATCCCCCTAAGGGGTCATGAAAAGGGTATGAGGTGATTGATGCTCCTATCTTGGTGTTAGGCGCCTCCGGTGTATAGTTTGTAGAGGGTGTTGTAGAGGTCTGCTTCTACTTGGCTATGTTGTTTAAAGTGTTCGTTGGGGTCTTTTGCTAGTACATAGTACCAGTAGAGTAGGAAGATGCCTAGGGTTATGAGCGATAGGACAATGTAGATTACCGTATTCCTGTCGGGGACGGCGCTGTAGCCTGTGGTTGTTAGTGGTAGATTGTATCTTGCTAGGAGGTTGCGTAGATGCTCGTGTATTGCTTGTTCTCTCCTCTCGTGCTCGTAGAAGTCCCTGGTTAGGAAGTGGTAGACATAGAATCCTATTATTCCACCAGTGAGGTAAGTGAGTACTATCCATACTATGGGGTTTTTCTGTGTCTCCCGGTACCTCATCTCCTGCAACATGTTCTTCATAGCCGGGATCTCTGGGTCTCCCATACCCATCGCTTCAAGGAATAGTATTACGTTTTCGTAGAGACGGTGACTTCGCGAGAAATGCTCGTTTCTCCTCTTAATCCACTTATACATCACGTAGACCCCTATTATTATCGCTATAATTGCTAGTGCAAAGATCACGAAGGACAACATTAAGCCGAGAACCGCCATGCTAACAGCCATCTCCATCTCTGATGATGGTTTCTCCGCAAACTCTACCGTCATAGTCTGCACTATTGGTGCGAGGAGGAACATAGCCATACTGATGAAGGCGATGACTAGTGAGAGTATTGCCGGTAAGAGGGGTAACCACGTTGGCATTATGTAGTCTGTACGTATCGATTCATCCATGATACTTTTTATTGTTGTAAGATACCCGGCTGCTAAGTCTCTTCTGGGCTGAGACAACCCGTAGAACACCACTTAAAACTAGAAGTAGCTGTGATTGAAAAACCTTACATCATCTAGGTTTCCAGCGAGAAAGTGGACAGGATTTGGTTGCTTACTCCTCCCAGGCGCTAGCTTAGCCTCCTCGTTACGTACTGCTTCTTTAGCCAGAGGGCTATACTTGATATGGGTATTTGCATTGGGCATACCTCGTCACAACGCATGCATTGGAGGCATAGTAGTGCTGCCTCTTCTGCTTTCTCCTGGCTCTCCGTGATGGAGGTCCATCCTAGCCCCATGGGTCCACCATAGACTCTTCCTCCCCAGTGGTTTGCTGTATGCTGCCATACTGGGCATTCGAATTGGCATCGGCCACAGCGTACGCAGCGTAGTTGCTCGCGTAGTATGGGGTGTTTAGCTGCTCTACGCCTACCATTATCTACTAGGACTACGTGAACCTCGACTGGCCCGTGGGCTCCATAGACACGTTGTATTTCTATGTCGGCTGTACTACTAGGGCCGGCTGTTATGTTAACGTATGTTGGCGGATAGAGGCCTGCATAGGCTGCCTGCACCAGTATAGTCTTGAAGGCGTCTATGAGTGATGGGACTATCTTGTCTACCCCCGCTACGACTATGTGTTTCTCGGGTAGCCCGGTTACCAGTCTTATATTGCCCTCGTTTTCAACGAGTAGTACGGCACCGGTATCAGCTGCTATAGCGTTTGCACCACTTATCCCAATCTCTGCCTGTGTAAATTTTTCACGTAGGAACTTCCTAACAGTGGCCACGATCTCCTCTGGTTCTGTCGATGATAGTTTTACTCCTAGTTTCTCCTCAACAAGCTTAGCTGCTCTCTCCCTAGTCAAATGGATGGCTGGCGCTATAATGTGCATGGGTTTGCCTTGCTCTAGCTGGATTAATAGTTGGCCTAGATCGGTCTCCCAAACCTCGTTGCCTAGCTCCTCTAGGTATTCGCGTAACCCCATCTCCTCTGCAACCATGCTCTTAGACATGACTATGGTCTTGCCTTTGCCTACGAGACGGCCTATATGCTCTCTTGCCTCCTCTGGAGTCTCGGCGAGAAACGGGTTCGCATGAACCCTGCGAAGAGCCTCCATAGCCTCCTCAATGTACTTGTCTAGGTTTTCGATGACTCTCCTCTTGATCTCAGCCACTTCCCTAGCAAGCTCTACGAGATAAGGATACTTGGATAGTACATCCATTACCTTGAGCTCCGCGTTTAGGGATGCGCGACGCACGCCCTCCTGTAGATCACTATCCTCAAGTGCTTTGTGGACTATCTCGAGGATCATTGACACTAGCCTCACCTGCCAAGGAAAGCCTTTGCTAGTACTAGTGATATGTCCTCTATGGTCTCCTTCTCTGCTACCCTTGAGAGGTTAGCATAGCATATAGGGCAGAGGGTTATGATGCTACTTGACTTCTCGCCTAGTTCGCGAAGCCTGGTAGTGGCTATCCTCTCCGCTAACCGAGGTGATAGTGCCTCGACGGGGCCTCCGCAACAATAAGTTAGCTTACGGCTACGTCGGGGCTCCTCGAGTTCTATGCCTGCGAGACGTAGTAGGCGTCTAGGCTGCTCTATTATGTCGAGGCTTCTAGCATAGAGGCATGGATCATGGATAACCATTTTCTCGCCAAGCTTCGTCTTCGCAACCAGCTTGTCCTCAGCGGCAGACTTGTCTAGTAGCTCCAGGTAGTTGACGACCTCGAGGCTAAACCCGTCAATGTACCTTGGGTATACGTCGCGTAGTACATGTGTTGTATGGGGATCCACCGTCACAACTTTCTCAGCTCCCCTTCCACGGAGCCTTCTGTAGACCTTTTCAGCGTGCTTCTGAAAAGCGTCCTCAAGGCCCATATCATACAGTATTACCCCACTATACATGTCGTCCTCATAGAGGTATGCGTAGTCCACACCAGCTCTTTGCAGTAAGTTGGCAATGGATTCTAGGATACGGTTGACATGCTCAACTTCTCTTGGGTCAGGCTTAACGGCTAGCTTAGATAAGTCGACTACTTTCGCTACGACCTTTGCTACTCGCAGTACAACTCCGCCCACGGGCTTCTTTTCGAGCTGCTCTAGTTGCTTCACAAGACTATTTATGTACGGCACTAGCTGGTAAAGGACGCCCGTGTAAAGGAATGTCTTGCCCTTTCTTGGCAGATTGAGTGGTTTAGCCCATTGATACGCGACATCACGTGGTGCTGGTACGGGGAGACCGGTACGTAGCGTATTCTCGGCCATGAGGGATAGTACCTGGTTTACGTCTACCAAGAGAAGCTTGTCACCCCCTTACAGATAATTCTATGGGGACATGCTTCCCAAAAACACCCCTAGTGTAGAGGACGCGTACGGCCCTAACAACGCCAGCTACATCAACTGATACTGGACACTTGATTGTACATGCACGGCACGTGAGGCACGAGTATATGGATGCTAGTGCCTCCTCTGAGAACCCCTGATTGTTTAGGAGTTGTAACGCGACAGCTAGGCGGCCACGTGGTCCATAGCCTCGGTGCGGTCCATGGGGGAGTGTAGGGCAGACTATTTCGCAGAATCCACAATATAGGCATCTTGATGCCTCGCGTAGAGCCCAGTCACGTAGCATGTCCAAGACTAGACCACCTTGCCGGGATTTAGTATATTCTTTGGGTCAAACACCTTCTTTATCGCCCTCATAATCTCTATTGCCTTGAGTGCGTCGAGACTCTCTAGCTCCATGCGGAGCCCCTCTTTCTTCATAGTACCTATTCCATGCTCAGCACTAACAGTACCGCCAAGCTTTACAGCAAGCCTCATAACCTCAAAGTACCATTCATCCACCTTTTTCTTCATAGCCTCATTTGTGGGATCGAAGCCCACGGCTGGGTGAAGATTTCCGTCGCCAATATGGCCTCCAAGGAGCATTGGTAAACCATATTGTTGCTCAAGCTCACGTAAACCGTTCACGGCATCAACGAGCTTTGAGGGAGGGACAGCTATATCCTCAATGTACACTAGTACTCTCTTGTCCTCACCAATCATGCGCCGCGCCATTGTGACTTGGGCTGGGTAGAGGCTACGACGTATATTGTAGAGGCCCTTCTCCTCAGCCTCATCTATACTCTCGGCTGTGTAGACTAGGCTAGCACCATGTCTTTGAACAGTGTCTCTCAGCCACTCAAGCATACGTTTTGCAGCCTCTTTATTCACATCCACGCTAACTAGGAGCATATGGCCCTCAGCCTTGACCGGTGACCCCATGAACTCTACTGCTGCCTTAACAGTACGGTCGTCCATGAACTCCATTATTAGTGGTTGTATCCTTGCCTCCTTTATCGCAACAACAGTATTGGCGAGATCCTCGAGGTTCTCATAGAAGGCTAGTACTGTCACCACTGTCTCTGGTAACGGGGTTATTCGTAGAATAGCTTCCGTTACGACGGCAAGCGTACCCTCACTCCCCACAATTAGCCTTACAAGATCATATCCTTGGCGACACTTTACGGTTCGACACCCTATCCTCATAACAGTGCCTTTCTCGTCTGGGAGCACTAGTTGCAGTCCTAGAACCCAATCCCTCATAGTACCATACTTAGCACCCTTCATGCCACCAGCACCGGTATTGACTGCTCCACCAACTGTTGCAGCTGCTACACTAGCTGGGTCCACGGGGAACATGTAGCCGTACCTTGCTAGCTCCATGTTTAGATCCTCTAGTCTTACACCAGGCTCAGAAACAACAATACTATCGACCACGTTCACTTCTCGAACCCTATTCATCCTTTCAAGGCTAAGAACGATACCAGTTGAGGGGAGTGCTGATCCGGAGAGACTGCTCGTTGAACCCTGTGGATAAACCTTAACATCATTCCTATAGGCGAATGATAGCGTCTTCGAGACATCCTCTGTGTTCTCCGCGAAGACAACTGCTTGGGGGAGTTCCGCCGATTCGAGACCACTAGCTTCACGCGCATAGAGGCGGACCACTACCGGATCCGTGTAGACCTTGCCCTTGCCTAGAAGGGATTCAAGCTTCTCAGCAACCCGGGTGGCCATTTCGGTGACACCCTACACACGTAGTATGTGGCCTACCTGGCTAGTTCCGAATAGGGTTTGATATAGGAGTGTCTTCGGCTACAATACTCTCTAGCCCTTCCCTAGGACAGTATTGCTCCGGAGTCGGCTTGCTCTGCTAGTCGTGAGTAGCGGGCTAGGATCCCACGGTATTGTTTCTTGGGTGGTTTTAGCTCTCTAAGACGGCGGCGTATCTCGTCCTCGTCGAGTTCTACCATGAGAAGCCTTTTGTCAACGTCAATAACTATTGTGTCGCCATCCCTTACTGCAGCGATGGGTCCTCCTTCTGCTGCCTCTGGCGAGACATGACCAACCATTATTCCTCTTGTTGCACCACTGAATCTACCATCAGTTACTAGGGCTACTTTATCATAGAGGCCCCTACCTACTATTGCCGCCGTGACCTGAAGTAGTTCCCTCATTCCAGGTCCGCCACGAGGGCCTTCATAGCGTACTACTACCACACTACCCTCCTCTATGTCGCCGGATAGTACCGCGTTGAGAGCCTCCTCTTCAGAGTCAAAGACCCGGGCAGGGCCACGGAAACTTCTACGTGGTAGTGCAGCAGTCTTTATCACAGCTCCTCGTGGTGCTAGATTACCCTTCAGTATGGCGACGCCGCCTTCTCTCCTCACGGGACTAGATACGGGTCTTACAATGCTCTCATCTATGACACGGTACTCGCGTAGGTTTTCTTCAACAGTCTTGCCGGTCACGGTGAGCGCATCACCATGAACAAGGCCTGCCTCAAGCAGCCTCTTCATGACAGCCGGTACGCCACCCGCACGATCAAGATCATCCATGTAGTATTTTCCTCCAGGCTTCATATCGACTATTTGGGGTACGCGGCGAGCCATTCGATCTATGTCCTCAAGTGCAAGGCTTACACCAGCTTCACGCGCAATAGCTAGTATGTGTAGTATGAAGTTAGTAGAGCCCCCCATAGCAAGATCGACAGCAATAGCGTTCATGAATGCCTCGTAGGTTAGTATATCCTTAGCTTTTACCCCGTTTTCTAGTAGCTTGACAACGGCTTTCCCTGCTTCTCTCGCCTTAGCGAGTAGTAGAGTACTCATAGCAGGTAACGCGGCTGAGCGTGGCAAGGCAATACCTAGAGCCTCTGCAGCGACTTGCATAGTGTTAGCCGTATAGAGTCCTGGACACGCTCCCGGCGTTGGCACGGCAAGTCTCTCTATCTCCTCAAGCTCCTCCTTGGATAACCTTCCAGCAAGGAATGCGCCCACAGCTTCAAAGACTTCACCTATAGCGTACTTACCCATACGTGGATGCCACGCTGGCTCCATGTAGCCTCCTGGGACAAGAACTGCTGGCAAATCACCCATACGAGCTATAGCCATAAGCATACCTGGTACTATTTTGTCACAAGACGCTATAGCAACAAGGCCGTCCATGCCATGGGCTCGAACCATGACCTCAACAGTATCTGCTATCAGATCACGGCTAGGTAGGGAATACTTCATGCCTTCATGGCCCATAGCTATGCCGTCACAGACACCTATAGTGTTGAAGTGGAATGGGATAGCACCCCCCTCACGTACACCCTCGATAACAGCCTGGCCTACACGATCGAGATGAATATGGCCTGGCACAAAGGTGTTAAACGAGTTGGCAACAGCTATGAAGGGGCGTCCTAGGTCTCTACGTGAAAGCCCAAGACCCATTAGGAGAGCACGTTGAGGAGCACGCTCAACACCCTCAACGACAATACTGCTACGGAGCTTAGCACCCACCACAGACACACCAAGAAGCATACTAGAAGCCTAGGTTCTAGAAAAACCAAGCTGAGCCCCACAACCTCCTCCGCCACCTTTAAACCCATCAAGCAATTATCTCAGCTAGCATGGTGCTAGCTCATAGTGTCACCTCTATTCCCGAGACGCAAACAAAAGCGACACCCCCTGGTTATCCAGAGACTGGAGGTCGAGAACCTCCATTGGAGCCTCGAGGAGGGGAGTATAGGATATCGTTTCAGGTTATGGGCTGAGAGTACTGATCGCCTACTAATTGCTGTAAACCATAAACTCGAGTTCTCTAGTGCTAGTGGGGCCTCGAAAACGAGTACCAGGGTCGTTGTTGAGAAGGATTACGGCTGGGCTAGGCTTAAGCTCCTCGTAGCCCAAAAACCGAGAGACTATGTAGAAGCTTATGTATCGGGTGTACCAGAGGACTTCACGTTAAGTAGGCTCGGTGTCCGGTTTGGGAGAGCACTACTCAGAGACGAGTTGTTATGGCACCCCGTGTTAGGTGATAGGCTTGCAACTTGGGGTACACGGGGGCATATAGCTAGCTATTACGTCCACGTGACGCAGCGTGATGCTGTTGGCCCCTGCGTGCCCCAGGAGGTTGAAGATGGACTTGTTTTTAGCAATACACCAAGGCTGCGTAGCCCTGGACTTACATTTATTGGCGGACTTAGAGTTGAGGCCACCGGAGATACCGTTGTGGCAACTCTGCCAGGACACGATACTGTCTTGGCTCGAAGGATTCTGGAGTGGGCAAACGATGTTGCCACCGGCATAGGCGAAGCTCTTAACGTTAAAACACCAAAGTATAGTGTTGCTGCACTGGTATGGAATGATGTTGAGCCCTTCGCTTCGGATGAACTAATAGCGCTTAGACATGGCATTGCCGCACCATTAATGCATGGCAATAGTGATGCACTACACGAGGCCACTCACCTCATCTCTGTGCATACAGTCTATAATAATAGCCTAGGTGATCTCAACGACTACTGGCTTTACGAGGTATTACCACACGTTCTCGCACTCTACACACTATCGAGAATAGCACCGAATGCGTTGGATGGTGCTCTTAACACGTTAAAGAAGTGCTTAGCTATTACTGGTGATCCTAAGTCACTGCCAGGCCCAGCTACGATCACTGTACCAAGGTCACAGAAACACCATGTAACACTCTCGTGTAAAGCACCACTCGTCTTCTGGCATATAGCTGAAGTAAAGGGGGCCGAACAGTTAGCATCACTTCTCTCATGCGTATTATCATCGAGTATAGGGATGGAGAGACTCCGGGAATGCCTTATTGAGATACTTGGTGACCAAGCAAATGATTATGTGAAGAGGTATCTCTATGGCCGAGCCATGCCCGGGCTCGACTAGCGGCCCAACATGTTGTGGTTTCGAACCCGTTTCTTGCTAGAAGCCTTTATACGATGCTACCTGGAGCCGCAATTGTTCCTGCCCTACTGTTTGCAGGGTAAATTTTTATCCCACCTTTAAAGGTTTAGAAACTTGTAGCCTATTCAAAACTATGGGGTGGCCTACGGTGGCCGAGCAAAAGGAGATAATGGTTGGCAAGCTCCCCATTAGGTTTAAGCCGGAAGCGCCACCACCACTACCTCTAAAGAATCTCATCATAGGTCCGGCTATCATTGCTTTAGGTCTTAGTATTGGTAGTGGTGAGCTAATATTCTGGCCAATAGTGTCTTCAACAATAGGCCCGGTACTACTATGGGCTGCACTAGTATCACTAATCTTCCAGACACTATGGACGCTCGAAATGGCTCGCTGGACTGTATGGACTGGCGAACACTGGGTTCTACAAATGGCTCGTATACATGGGCTAGTATCAGCTGTAACCATTTGGGGTATATTCACCTTCTTCGCATGGGGCTTTGGCGGCTGGGCAGCTGCTGGTGGAGCAACAACATACCATCTAGCTGGATTCCCTGGCGATGCTAAGCTAGGTACCGCTGCTTGGGCCACCTTCTACTTCATCCTAGTATGGCTCGTAGCACTATTGGCAGGTATTGTCAGGGAGTGGGTTGAAAGGATACTAACCTTCAAAATGGTCGTTATATGGATAATGTTACTTGTCAGCCTTGGCGTGATAACAGCCCAGGTACCCGGCATCTGGGCAGACATAGTACGTGGCATCTTCGTGCCACAATGGCCCGCGGAAGCCATACCCGAGAAACTACCCTACTTCAAGCTCGCAGCAGCAATAGCCTTCATCGGTGCTGGCGGTACAACTAACATGTGGTACAGTTTCTGGGTACGCGACGCAGGCTATGGCATGGGTGCATATATAGGCAAGATACCAGGCTACCTACGTGGAAAACCACTCGCAATAGAGACAACAGGATACCTGCCCGAGCCCACTGAGGAGAATATCAGGAGGCTCAAGGAGTGGTGGGGTAGAGTCAAGGCTGTCTTCTGGCTAGTATTCTTCCTGTTAAACTACCTGACAGCAGTGTTCTTCGTAGCAATAGTCTATGGCGGGGCTAAGATGGGGCTTGTCAAGCCTGCAGCCGGCGTAGAAGTAATCATAATGGAGTCCGAGATAGTTAAGGCAGCTTTTGGTGGGAGCCCCGTTGCAGCAGTATTCTTCCTCATCGTTGCAATCATACTATTGTTCGGTACACAGCTAAGCTTAACCGAGGGCGTAGCAAGACAAATAGCCGACACTACATTTATCTCTAGCGAGTCTGTGAGAAGGTTCTTCAAGAACGACATACGTACAGCGTACTTCTGGGTCATAACGCTATTCGTGCTATGGAATATCTTCTGGCAGTCAATGCTGATAATGGGCATCAAGCCAGTACTCCTACTAGAGCTGCCAGCCAACATAAACCTGGTATTCCAGATAATATCAGCACCACTAACAGTATACTTCCTCTATGGTGTAGCACGTAGGAGCGTGCCAAGGGAGCTCTGGGAAGCCATGAAGCCACACCCAATAGTACCAGTACTACTCATACTAGGCAGCATCTTCTGGGCCTACTTCGCCGTACTAGGATGGGCAGAAAGATTTGGCCTACTAGGCTAAACACCCTTCCTTTCCCCAAGGGTTTTTCCCTCATTTCAAGACTATGCCTTCAACCCCTTTCTACAACCCTTTAGGTCCCCCTATGTCTCTGGATATAGGCTTCGAGATCCTCCCTCGCCAATCTGTATCTCCATGCGGGCCTCGCTAACGGCATTATATAGGCTGGTCTATGGTTTGGTGGTGCCCCTATTATCTCTCGAACCCATTCATCATAGAATGCTCCTATGGCTACTGTAGCTAGTCCAAGGGATTGTGCCTGTAGGTACACGTTTTGGCCTGCATGGCCGACCTCGATCCAAACATAGCGCTCACCACGCTGACCATATCTTGCCATGGTGCGCTCGAACACTGCTGTGAATACAAGGTTTGCTTTAGCGTTCAAGACCCATTCCTGCTCTACAGCTGCACGATAGAGCTCCACAGATAAGTCGCCGGGTTTCACTAGGCGTAGGCTATGCGTTCTTGGATCATAGTGGTACGAGCCTGGCTCAAGAAACGAATCCTGGGGCAGCTTGACTCCCCGTGGGTGCACAACAACATATACCTCTAGTGGATAGGTTGCACCAGCACTTGGCGATGTATGGAACTCGTTACGGGTCTCTGAAATACCATAAGCAGCCCAGAGTACCTGGCCTAACTCCCACAACTCTATCGGATCATCAGTGTAATCGCGTATGGATCTACGATTCGCTATAGCCTCTTCAACCGTAACCGTACCTTTCAGTTTAGGCATGGGGAGAAGAACGTGTTTACCCTTCATGCCGACCCCGGCTCTTGTGTATCTACGCCTAGGTAGCATGTAGGCTACACGCAACATGAATGGTACTGTCAAACTAGCCAGGATGGACGCAACTAGACCACGAACAAACCCTCTCCTAGAGAGTATCAAGGGAGACCCAGCCCTCTAGAACCCAAATACTCTTCCCAGGTATCCCACACACCTAAGTCTAGATGCTCAGAACAAGTATCGTACACGAGGCATATGTTTAGCCTCTAGACTATGCATCCTGTGTTTGGGGACGATGTTGGCGAGTTTAAGGGCCAGTAGCTGGCTTGTTCTCACTGTGGCTGTTTCCGGTGTATTACTCGCCCCCCTAGGTTACCTAGCTGTTGCATCAGGGGTATGCCTACGTAGCCCCCTACTTGTCGAGATAGTGACACTTGGGTTTCTCGAGTACGGTTTTTGTGGGTTTCTCCATCTAACGCTTTTACCACTCCTACTCAGCATTGTGGGCTCCCTTCACACTATTGCTGCAGCAGAGCTACTTTACCAACGGCTTCGCGGGGATTATTGGGGTAGGGTTGCTGCTAACATATTCCGGGTAATAGCGTATCTGTTTGCAGTTCACATGTTAACACTAGTATTCATATGGTATGTGAGCTAGATAGTAGGATAATAGAATGCTTGCTTTTATCTGGTAGGATTCGTATATTATGCGTAAAAGTTTTTCGACACAACCTATATCACTGGTGTTATTTTGTCCCACCTTCTAGTGGGGGCAAGCGAGTAATGGTGATGTCTGCACTGAAGTTACGAGAGAAGCCCAAAATAGAGCTTGTGCCATTAGACAAGCTCAGGATACATGAGATGATTATTGAGGAGCATGTTAGGGAGCTTATGAAGGATATAGCGTCGCGTGGCATACTTATAAGGCCCATACTAGTGGATAGAAAGACCATGATAATACTCGATGGACACCACCGTGTTGAGGCCCTTAAGAGGCTGGGGAAGAAGTATGTGCCAGCAGTACTAGTGGACTATGATAGCGACTGCGTCACTGTATCATCGTGGAGACCAGACTGGAAGGTCACAAAGGAGCTTGTGAGAAGAGCTGGTTTATCCGGCAAACCCCTACCACCAAAAACGAGTAGGCATCGTGTGTGCTTCGAGATACCAGACGTTAACATCCCCATAGACAAGCTCTAAGCCTATAAACTACTCCATGATCATATCTTCCCTCAACCCCTACCCTTAGTCTTGGGATAGGGGCTCTAAGCCTCCCTTGGGGGTGTGCGTATATGGTTAGGCTTGTGGATATAGCTGGTTTGAAACCCCCTAGGAGACTCGAGCTCAACGAGACAATGGAGACTATGGCTAAGGTTCTTCGTGAAGGCGCTGTAACCGAAACCATTGTCATTGGGGAGGAGGGGGTCGTCAAGGATAATCTCGTATTGTACGAGGCTCTGCGTAGGCTTGGTGTCCGCTACGTCCCTGTATCAAGGGATCGTATAGAGGAGGTTTACGTGCCATTAGAGCATCTAGGCTTCTACGACGAGGTTTCTGGCGATGCTCTTAAAGTATATGCTGATACTCTTGAGCTCTTATACCGTAATTGGCCTACACCACTAGTGAGGTTGAGGAGCCTCTCCTCTAGTGATGTTAGGGTTTGGGCTAAGCTTGAGGCCTTTAACCCGTTTAGCGGTAGTGTTAAGGACCGTATAGGCTGGTCAATGTTCATGAGAGCCATGGAGGAGGGTAATGTGAGAGAGTTACTATACGAGGCTACCTCTACAAATACTGGTATGGCCCTTGCAGCCATGGCTGCTATATATGGTGTTAAAGCCAAACTCTACTTGCCAGCCACGATACAAAAAGCTAGTGACACTTTGCTCCGCGTTATGGGTGCCGAAGTAATCCGTATGCCGAAATCGCTAACAGTGGAGTTCATAGAAGACGTTGACAAAGCTGCAAAGAAGGATGGAGCAATGCACCTGAACCAGTTCGAGAACGATGCTAACTTCGAGGTACACCTACGCTACACTGCTAAGGAGCTCGATGCCCAGGTTCGCCGTGCAGGCTTTATACCTAAGGCCATTATTGGTGGTATAGGTACTTCTGGCCACATGTCAGCTATAGCCTTCTACTTTAAGAACCGTTTCCACGACAAGGTGGGTATCTACTGTGTCCAGCCTGCGCAGGGCAGCGTCATACCGGGGATAAGAAGGATAGAGACGGGGATGAAGTGGATACATATGGTTAAAGTCGACCGGATAATTGATGTAGAACGTGATGAGGCTATTGGTGCTGCAATAAGTATCGCTAGGAGTGAAGGACTGCTAATAGGGCTTAGTAGTGGTGCGGTAGTCGCAGGGTTCAGGAGGCTCCTCAATGAAGGAGTACTGGGTGAGGGTGACTACGTACTAGTATTCCCCGACCATGGCTTCAAGTACGTGGAGCAATTCAGCGACTACCTAGCTAGGAGGGAGAGTGGTTGAGACAAGGCTTCCTACTAGACTATGAACGCATTCGTGAAGATTTCCCACTCCTCTCAAAACACCGAGGCAGACTCATCTACCTTGATAATGCTGCTACGAGCCAGAAGCCAAGACGTGTCATAGAAGCTGTTGAAAGATTCTATCGCGAGACTAATGCAAATATCCTCCGTGGGGTATACGAGCTTGGTGTAAGAGCCACGAGACTATACGAGGAAGCCCATGAGGTCGTAGCTAGGTTTATTGGTGCAAAGAGTTGGAGAGAAATAGTATTCACGAGAAACACGACAGAATCCATTAATCTCGTAGCGGAGGCTCTTGTCGAGCGTATTGAGCCTGGTTCGAACATTGTAGCAACTATAATGGAGCATCACAGTAATCTTCTGCCATGGCAGAGGCTTGCTAAGCTTCGTGGGGCAGAACTCCGGCTTGCACGTGTAAGGGAGGATGGAAGACTTGATATCGATCATCTTGAGAGTCTCGTTGATGACAAGACTAGGGTTGTGGCTATAACACAGGCCTCAAATGTGCTAGGTGTAGTCAACGATGTTAGGAGGATAGCGCGTATAGCTCATCAAGTCGATGCATTAGTTGTTGTTGATGGTGCACAATCTGTCCCCCACATGAGAGTCGATGTGTCTTCTCTCGAAGCAGACTTTCTAGCCTTTAGTGGCCACAAGATGCTTGGTCCCACGGGTATTGGTGTTTTGTGGGGTCGCGAGGACGTCTTTGAAGAAATTGAGCCCCCCTTGCGCGGAGGAGGAGCTGTACGCTCTGTTAGATTTGAAGAAAGTACTGGGCTTGTAGTAGAATATGCTGAGATGCCGTGGAGGTTCGAGCCTGGTACACCCAATATAGCTGGAGCCATAGGGTTAATGGAGGCTATACGCTATCTTGAGGAAATAGGGCTTGACAAGATAGAGGCTCATGAGCGAACACTTACTGAGATGCTCCTGAAGAGGCTAGAAGAGCTAGGTGTAAAGGTGCTTGGGCCACGTAGTGCCCGTGACAAGCTAGGTATAGTAGCGTTTACACTGGACAAGGAGAAGCCATATAATATAGCTGCAATGCTTGGTCTTGAAGGTATTGCTGTCCGTGCAGGCTTCCATTGCGCTGAGCCCCTACATCGTTATCTAGGATTTAATGAGGGTAGCGTAAGAGCTAGTTTCTACCTATACAATGGCCCAGACGATATCGAGGCCCTCGTAGCAGCACTAGAAGACATTATAAAGGGTAAGGAGTAGACCGGAAATTTCCAATCCAATACTCATATCTAGCTCAAAGTATCTTTTTCTAGAATTCGGGAATAGGTAGATGGTACAGCTTGAGAAATCCTTCTGCGAAGAATTCATGGCAAGGTACGCTATGGGTATGAGGCTAGCAATAGCAATTGAGCTAGTGAGAAGGTACGGGTATAGCCAGCTACAAGCAGCAAGACTAGCTGGAGTCTCGCAGCCACTTCTAAACTATGTTCTAAATAATCGGCGTAAACCAAGACATCTTTACCGTATACTTAGTGACAAGTATTGTAGGGAAGTTGTGGCAAAAGCTGCAGAACTACTTGCATCAAACAAAAGGATAGATATGTGCATGTTGTGTGAGCTCTACCGTAGAATAGCGAATATTCCAGGTCCGTGTCGCCATAGCCACTACCGAGGCCATGATGGTACGAGCTTCTATAGAAATGGTTTTTATCAAACATCTCGGTAAAACCATCCAATTGCTTTTCGGCACACCCCTCTTCTCCTAGTAACGCCCAACTAGACCATGCACCAGTGCTCTACCGGGGGTTGATGTTTTTGACTGGGCATGTTGTTGATGGGCTATATGAGGATCATGATATAATACTAGAGGCGCTAAACCTACTTGATAAAGCCGTTTCACTTGTTGAGCAAGGTAAGCTTGATGCAAGTATTGTTGGTAGGCTCCTTGAGTTTCTAAGCAGGTTTGCTGACGCCTACCATCATGGTAAGGAGGAGCTTCTCCTATTTCCACGGCTAGAGAAGCAGGGTGTACCACTTCATGGTGGCCCTATAGGTGTTATGGTTTGTGAGCATGGTATGGGAAGGTATATGCTGCGTAATGCACGTATAGCAGTTGAGCGAGTATCAATGGGTAATCGTGACGCGATAGGAGATCTAAAATACTATGCTAATGCTTATCGTGACTTACTAGTGCAGCATATTGATAAGGAGAATAACGTGTTGTTCCCCATGGCTAGACAAGTCATTGGAGAAGGAGAGCTTATTGAGGAGGCAGAGAAGGTAAAGCAAGAGCATGGCTATAATGAGCTGCTCGAGGAGTATAGGAGGCTTAAAGACAGCATTGAGGGATCCTAGTGTTTACGTAGTATGACTCTATTTAGGCCTGTAGGCTCCTTACGAATCTCTACATAGCCTAGTTTCTCTAGTTTTCTTATACGCCTCCACGCTGTTGTCTTTGGTAGGTTAAGCTGTTTTTGGATCTCGCTCTGCAACATTGAGCCACCACTTTTGGCCAAAAGCTCTAGTATTGCTTTGTCAATATCATCTAGCCCAGTCCCTAAATCAACACGTTCCCTACTATGCCTC
>JALTZQ010000066.1 GCA_027046105.1 Pyrodictiaceae archaeon | reverse complement strand
TAGCCACATAGAGGCCTACACCAGCAAAGAACAATGGCTCGAGGAAGCCATACGTGAACGCCCTTATTCGCTCCAAGTATGCTGGTCTTGCTAAGAGGTACTCAGACGCAAAAGCACCTAGAAGTAGCGCCATCACTGCTGCGTTGAACCCAAACTCTTCAGCAATATAGCCAGCCATTATCACAAGTGCTACGATTATGGCGAAAGGGGCTTCCCGTGCCGCGATATACTTTTCAACCCTAGTCAAAACCCAGTAGAGGGCATCCTTGCCAAGAATAAGCACAATCATCACGATACCTATTGTTTCAACAAGTTTAACAAGATCGAAGCCTTTGAAGAACGAGTTGAACAACATTATACCGATAAGCTCCACTAGAAGACCTACACGAAGAAGCTTCAAGGCCTTCTCGTCAATACCATGCTCAACCTCAATCAACAGCTTCATTAAAGGCCCTAAACTCACAATAGCTAGTGCTGACGCGAAGGCAATAGCAACACCA
Organism: Pyrodictiaceae archaeon; assembly: GCA_027046105.1. The sequence continues at coordinate 4,170 of JALTZQ010000066.1, read as the reverse complement.
GTCTCAATACCCATAAACATTGCTGCATAATAGGCTATGGCTAGTGTAGGTATGGTTAGTACGAGGCTTGCAGCAAAGACTTCCCTACGACCAGGCTTAAAGAGCCTAGGATTTGAGAGCTCCTCCACACCACCAAGAAACAACGTAAAGTTAATCCCTATAGTGAGTATAAGCGCAAGAGCCTCAATATCACCTAGCTCGATTACCCCTAAACCACCAGGTCCAAGTAAATAACCAGCAAGAACAGCACCAATAAACGATGGCACACGAAACCTAGACGCAATATCTTCACCAAGCTTCGCAGCAGCAAGCAACAATCCAAGCATTATAGCAGGCCGTATAAGGTCCACAGCCATAGCCAGTACACCAACAAGGCCCTATCATAACATCTGGGCAAAGCCCTCTAGCAAGGGGGCAAGAGAAAAATCGCTAGGGGACCTAGGCCCAGAGGGGCCAGGCCATGCCCTGGAGGCTTGCGTGATCTCCCTCTATGAGGCCCCTTCATATAAAGACTGCTGGGCCTTCCTGTTGTTGCCTCCCTGTCTGTGGAAACTTCTCCATAAGCATCATGTTGACAGCAATAAACGTGTTTATCAGCCTAGTAACAGCGTCTATTAGCTCTGAAGCTGTAATGCTGCGGCCATGGAGTACACGTTGTATGATAATAGTTAGGGGCTGGGCTAGGCTTGGTTGAACAGCTATCCTGCAAGCGGGGCAGAGGAGGAGTAGCGTATTAACCATGCGAGCCATGAATGAGAGCCTCTCAGACTCGTCGAGACCCATTATAAGCCTCCTATGTGCCTCGGAAAAGGCAACACCAATGGTTACAGCAATAGACTCGCTAGGCTCAAATCCAATAACAGTAACCTTAACCTTAGAACCAGGCCCACCAAAAACCGCCAGGGCCCAAGAAGCCCCTGGCGGCATTTGGGTCCCCGCATCGCCTATTAGGAAACCTGCTCGGCGGAGCCATGCAGAAACCTCTTCCTGGCTAGGAATAGACAAGGGGACGGACACCAGTTAGGGGGATAGAACTGGTAAGGGTTACTAGGTCTTCCCCCCACTATCTCCAGACCTACTAAGAACAGCACTGACCTGTCTATCAATCAATGAGCCTAGCTCACGTGAACGCCTAGCAGCAGCCTCAACAGCATCAATAACGCCATGCTTAACACCACGCTTCTCAAGAACCTTTAAAGCCTCAATAGTGGTACCAGCGGGAGTCACAACCTCGTCACGAACAACAAGTGGATGTACACTACGCTTCTCCAAATGCACAATAGTAGACCTCACCATATCCAGTACCGCCTTATAGACAACGTCTCTTGGCAGCCCGACAGCGAGGCCAGCAAGGACGAAAGCGTCAACAAGCTCAGCAACAAGAGCAGGCCCACTACCAATCAAAGCAGTCCATGCATCAAGCCACTCCTCCGGAACAACAAAAACCCTACCAAGAACACTAAGCAAACCAACAACAAGCTCCCGATACTCCTCACCACCACGACCAAGTGCAAGAGCAGTTGTACTCTCACCAAACAATGCATTAATATTAGGCATGGCACGATAAAGCACAGCACCAGGAAGAGCCTCCTCCAAAGTAGCAAGCCTTACACCAGCCATAACAGATACAACAGGCTTACCATGAACAAACCTAGCAATCTCGCCAGCAACACTAGGAAACTGGAAAGGCTTCACACAAACAAACAAGACATCAGCAACCCTAGCAACATACCCATTATCCCTCGTCGCCTCAGCACCAACCTCTTCAACAGCACGAAGAGTCTCAACACGCCTAGCAGACGCAACAACCCTTACACGGCGAGAACAAGAAGACACAAACGCACGAACAATAGAAGAACCAATACGTCCAGCACCAATCACACCAACAACCAGGCTCCTATCAACCTGGAAGACACATACCCCGACACCAAGACAGAAAGCCCACAAACAGACCAACACAAAAACATTACTCCACACAACAAAAATACGACAAACAAATAGAAAAGGGAGCAAGTGATTTAAAAAGAATTAAACCTACTTTTAGCCTATGTCTGAGCCGTCCGTGTCTATGAGCACTGTTGGGCTTACATCACCACGTAATGTAGCTGCCACGGCCTTCATGGCAAGCTTTATTGCTAGGTAAGCTAATGGTAGTGCGTAGATTAGGCGATATATCTTAGTTTTCATGCCTCTTCTCCTCCTCTAGGGGTACCGGGTAGTGCATAAGGATGATAACAACCTATACAATCTAGTCAAACGAGGCATGAAAACTACCGATAGAACGCGTAAAGGCTTTGAGAGCTATATAGCAGACTTTTCATGCTATGACTTTCGGGTAGAATATGAAGCATTTGGTGTCACAAGATCTATGTTAAATTGGATGGTTAATAAGTTGAGAAGAGCAATCCCTCTAGGTGCTGCCACACACATACGTGACACAAGGCCGTTAAATGTCGGGACTATACTAGTTATATTACGTGGGCCCAAGCTATTAGAAGAGTTAAGAAAATGTAAGCTAATCCTTGAAGCTGAAAAGTATATCCCTTTGGCACGCTTTCTTTCATCAGTTTCATTCACTCTTGATGGAAGAATTATACTAAGCTATTTAGCCCCAAGAGATATTATTAATGAAATGCTGGCACGTATAGATTCGTGGACTCAAGGGCGGGAATCTCTAGTTGAAGTTGGCGAGACAATTCCAGTTCATAATTGTATAGGTAAGATAGGCCTAGAATATACCGATGAGATTGCGAAGTACTTTGATAGTATAAGGAATTATAGGTTATTTCGACTTAGCAGAATGCCTATACTCGATTACGTTCTGATGAGTGTCCTTGATGTTAAACCTCTTATTAGCCTTACAGAAATACGTAATATAATGCATGCCATTTATGCAAGAATAGAGAAAAGTTTTGATTCTGTTAGCGAACTACTCAGGCACAAATATGTTCTTAGACACTACCGTCGTTTATCCGAAGCAAAGATCGTGGGTAGAGTTAAATTCTCAAGATCTTTGTGGGATAAGAGTAAAAACGTTGTCGTTGTATTCGTTTCTGCGTCTTCGTCTTGCGCTAGGAAGTTGTATGCTATTCTTGCAAGTATACTTGCTTCATCGCGTATGATTATTACGGGAAGGCGTGTTTATGCTGGCATGGCTATTCCGACTGATCTCCTACCTAGGATTTCTAATATGCTTGCAGGTTGTGATCTTGAGTCCCACGTGGTTATTGGTGGGAAGGTTTCTCCTTTCCCGTTTGAAATGTTTGATCCTCGTAGGAATGAGTGGAGAATGGAGCCCGTGGATGTTCTTGAGTATCTTAAGCGTAGCCGTGTTCTTGGCTAGGTGTCTTGTTTTTCCCTAGTTCTTGGGCTAGTAGTGGTAGTGTTGCTAGGGTTAGTACTAGTATTGTTGTTCTTGTTGCTGCAGCTGCTTGAGGACATGTTGTTGCTGCTAGCCAAGCATCTATTGCTCCTAGGCCTCCAGGTAAGGGTATAATGCCTACTAGGTAGGCGTAGACGTATGATGCTATTGCTGTTTCTGGGGTTGTGCTGCATGCTTGTTGGGCTGCTATCGTGTAGCCGGTGGCTGCCAGTAGCCATGCTGTTATTGATAGGGGGGTTGCGTGGCGTAGGTTCCTCTTTGTCGCCTTATGGGCTGTTTCCGCTAGTTTTGCTAGCCATTGCTTTCTCGTTCTCGACGCTATTGCGAAGCCGGTAAGCCACGCTATGGTTGCGGCTACTCCGAGTGCTAGGGGTACTGCCGCGTAGGGCCATGGAGCTAGGGGTGCTAGTAGTAGTGCTAGGAGAGTGTTAGTGTATAGGTCGAAAAGTCCATCAACTAAGCCTACTGCTATTGCTCGGGGAGTTAGCTCTCTTAGTACTATGAGCCCTCTTACGAGTTCCCCGCCTAGAGCTGACGGTGTTAATGTGGAGACAGTGTTACCTAGTAGCCTTGCTAGCAGTGCTCTCGGCAACATCCTCCATGGATGCTCACCGAAGTACTCATGAGCTATGAGTGCTAGTCTTATAGCGCGGACGAGCTCAGCGACGAGTATAGCGGCTAGTAGTGGAGCCATGATGTATGACTCGTAGCCTCCACCTACCAGTACTAGGGCAGCAATAACAGCGAGGTTTAGAGCTACAAGGAGTAATACTAGACGGGTCTTTAAC
>JALTZQ010000065.1 GCA_027046105.1 Pyrodictiaceae archaeon | reverse complement strand
TGTAAAAAAGTTTGAGCTTCGTAGATGGGCGAACACACCGGTCCCAGAAGGTGCTGTCATGGTTGTCTATGTTTCGGGTAATATCCGGGCAATTATGGGCGAGTTCAAAGTTGGGAAGGTGATAGAGGGGAATGCCATAGATGTATGGAGAGAAGTTATGAAGCATCCTTCTCCAGGCGTTGATAGCGATGACTGGCCCTATATACGAGGTGCACAACGAGCATTGGCATTAGAGGTTGTCGAGCCAGCAATGTATCCACGTAGGATAAGCCTAGACGAGCTGAGACGTATCATTCCTGGATGGATGCCTCCACTAAGCTACAAGCTACTCAAGGAGGGTGATCCCACCTATGAGCTACTGATAAAGCCTTTACGAAGACTCATTGGTAGAGCTTAACGCTTCGAGTGTATCTCAACTATGTCCCCATCCTCAACTACATGATCTGCTCCTACACGTTCACCAGGATACTTGGCTGAAGGCCCCCATATCTTGGCGTAGAGGAAATACTTTACCAGGTCACTATGGATTTTCTTAGCCACATCAAGCACTGTAGCTCCACGCCGGAGTATGAGTGGCGTCTTACTTGGCTCACTGTTAGGCTGCTTAGTATATACACGCACAATATCGAGTCTCTTGAAGAGTAATTCCCCTATCTTATCCAGGTTATAGCCTGTACGTGCCGAGACTGGGATAAGCCATACACTTTTATCACGTCTTTCAGCGAGATAGTTGTATAGCTTCCGATACTTCCCGGCTACACCTGGTAAATCAGCTTTATTTGCGACAACTATCGTCGGTTTATAGAAGGTGTTACGTACTATTGCCATTTCTACATCGTCAAGGCTCACTTCACCCTCTATAACAACCCTTGCACGATATATCCTATAGCTCGCCAACATTCTCTCAATATCATTAATAGTCCCATCAACAATCCTACCATTAAGGACAACTTGTATACCCGTTCCACCCTTCTCTATACGTACCGTCCCACGAGGCTTCTCCACCAAAACACCATGCTCAGCAAGTAAGTCTCTAACAAACACATACTGCTCTACCGGATCATCATCAAGACTAACAACAATTATAACTGCATCAGCGTTACGAACTATACCAATAATTCTTGTAACCATTTGCTGGGATTCACGAGACAAGGGAGGAGTATCTATCAACTGGAAGTAAATATCCTTATACGGCAACATACCTGGAACGGGGAGTTGTGTAGAGAAAGGATAGTCTGCTACACGGGTACGAGCACCCGTTAACCGGTGTACAAGAAGGCTCTTCCCCGTATTAGGAGGGCCTATGACAGCTATTTGGCCAGCACCCTCCTTCTCAAAAAACAGCCTCGGCCCACCACTGCTGCCACGCCTCTTCTTCCGCATAAGCTCTAGCTCTTCACGTAGCTCTGCAAGACGACGCCTAGCCCACAACAATAGATTCTCAGCACCTTTATGCTTAGGCGCAACTGATAGAAACTCCTCAAGAGCCCTAATCTTCTCCTCAATAGTACGCGCTTCACTATACTTAGCAAGCTTCGCCCTAGCTTCTGGCGGCAAATTAGCCGGCATAACCCATCACCCACTAGTAGATCAACTATAACAAGACACAAGCCTCAACCGAGAACCCCTACATACAATACATGCCCCTAAGACCACGTGTAAGGGTGTAAGCCCACCCAGTACCCATATCCAGCTAGTACAAGGTGACTTATAGATCCTTGACTGAGCCAGTAGGATTACAAATCTCTAAGACACACATATATTGTTGCTAGAAGTGTTTGTTGTCTCCCGGTGCCCTCAGTGCCACGCAGAAAGACACTTGCACGCGCAGTAAAAGCTATCATAGCATTTGTGATAATAGCAACGATGATCCTACCAATAATAGCCTACTTTCTTGGCGTAGCTTAAGGAAGGGTTAAAGGACCCATTTATCTTGTAGAAGGGTTTTATCGGCCTATCTCATGGTTGTGGTTGAGTATTCTTCTAACAGCCTCAGCAATACCTGGGACAACAATATCTGCATACTTCTTTATCTGATCATCGTCTCCCACACCAATAGCTAGACACGTTTCCCTCATACCATGGAGATCCCATACGCTATCGCCTATGAAGGCTGTTTCACGTAGACTAACACCATACTCCTTTGCTATCCTCTTCACAAGCTTATCCTTACGGTCACCCTCAACAACGGGGAACCCACCAGGCACTAGTTGGCCTCTGGCGTCGAAGACAAGGCGATTAGCAAACCATTTCCTTATACCAAGTTCTCGAGCAACTCGCTCGACAAGCAAGTCTACACCCCCACTAACAAGCACAACGTCTACACCATGGTTATGGAGCAGGCTTATAGCTTGCCTTGCCTCGTCTAGTACATGTATCTCCTGGAAGAGCTTCTCTAAATCCCAACGCGTGATACCAGGCCATGCTTCTATCCAGGCAAGAGTGTCAAGATACATCCACTCCCAATAACCGATAACACCCTTCCTGAAGAGCTCATAGTTGCGACGAGACTCCTCGATAGTACCGAGCTTTTCATGGATGAAGCCCCAGCTACTTTTAATGGGGACAACGACTCCATCTACATCGGAAACCACTAGCCTTATCCTCTTACAGTACAACTATCCCACCTCCTAGATGCTTCTCCCCCTAACCCTTCTCGTCCAAATAAGGCGGCCATCCCTATCTTCAACACCAACCACGCGGTGTAAGGGTATCATTGATCCATCCTCTAAAACAATGTACTCACCCTCTAAGCCCCGAACAACCTCCAAGGATAGTCTCTTTACACCAGTAACCCTAGAGCGGTCCACGACGAGTATGCAGTAACCACTGTATCTTTCACGGAGAGCGATAAGCCTAGATATTATAGCGTAGATCTCGCCACGCCTTCGCCGCCTCAAGCAGGCTACACCAGGAGCACCAACACAAACCTGCCCATGAGGAGTAGGGCTAGTCCTTCGCGTATACTTCACGTAGCGTCCTGTATATGGGGCCACTCCGTGTAAGAATGCTCTGCTTAAGCCTTACAACACCAACATCTATCTCGCCAAACTCGTAATCCTGGTACTCGCGAAGAAGCTTCACAACTCTATCAATATTCCTACTCCCCTTAAGCCGGGCCAGCGTCACATGAGGCACAAACTCCTCCCGTTCGGGACGAAATCCTAGCCTTCTAAGCCCCTTCTCAATACCCTCATATATCCTACGTAGCTCATCAAAACCCTCACGTACACCAACCCAAATCACACGAGGCCTAGCAATCGAGGGAAAAGCACCAACACCAACAAGTTTTACACGGAAACGCTTAAACTCAATAGACGCCAAGACACGGTAAACCTCGTCAATCATCGTAACCGGTATCTCGCCAAGAAAACGAATAGTTATATGCAGATTCTGGTCCTCAACAGGCTTCATAGGCGCCCCAGTCGCCACGAACGCATCGCGAATACTAGCAAGCCTACCAACGATAACCGGGTCCTCTATATCCACTGAAATAAACGAACGTATACGCTCTACCACACCAACCCCAAACACACAAAACCTACAATAACGAGTAAATAAAGACACAGCCACGCGAAGAGCAAACAGCGCGAAAGAGGAGGGTTCTTCGCAGCCCCTAAGAGCCCAAGACAATGAACGCCTATAATAGAGAGGGCATCCACTTCTATAAACTACTCAGGACTATACCTCAAGGGAAAGGACTCTATTACTAATCTCTATAGTATTCTCCTAGAGCTGCGTCAATGTACTATGTGGGCTGTGCAAGTATTTTCCAAAGCCAATCCTGGACCATGTTACGGTAACGTCTATATCCTTCTATAGCTCTATCAATGTAGTCCCTATAGTCCCGATATACCTTATACTCTTCCAATACTATATCGTGTTTTCGCTTTGCAGACTCTAATGCAGCGCCACAAACAAGCATCGTGGTAAACCCCTGGTAAACATCAATAGGTGGAAGACGCTTCTCGGCAAACGATTTTATCACAACAAGATCCTCAATGTAGAGTGGCTCCTCTTTACGTATACGAAATACTGTCTCCTCGCTAGGGGTGAAGAATCGTAGTTCTTGCCCCATGTAGTCTAGGAAGACAACACCACGTGTACCAGTAAGATAAAGGACACGCTGCTTGAACGGAGTCAATCGGTTAACCTCAATACTCGCAAACCCAGAGCCAAAACCCAGCACCATTAGAGCATAATCGTTCAAATCCGTAACTATTTCGCTAAGCGTATAAGCACGTACAGTACTAGGCAGCCCAACGACTAGGGAGAGAACATTATCAACCTCGTGAACACCAAGATCATACACCACATCAGTATCACCAGCTCTAGGAGCAAAAGGGCCAACACGCTTCGCAGTAAAAGTCAACAAATCCCCAATCCTACCTCCAACAACAAGCCTATGCAGATAGATCACTGCAGGATTAAACCTCTCAATATGGCCCACTGCAACCCAAACACCATACTCACGCGCAACCCTAACAAACTCAACACTCTCCCCAAGACTAGACGCCATAGGCTTCTCAACCAAAACACCTCCCACACTACGCTCAACAAGAGACACAAAAACATCAAGATGAGTCCTTGTAGGCGAGGCAATAATAGCAAAATCCACCCCTTCCCCAGAGATCTCCTTAACACTTTTAACAGGACGACCACCATACCTCTTAGCCAAAGCCTTAGCC
>JALTZQ010000064.1 GCA_027046105.1 Pyrodictiaceae archaeon | reverse complement strand
GAGTTCATGGAAAAGAATATTGCTGTTGCAAGTCCATCACATAGCATAAGCTATGTGTTGGAGCTTCTTAACGCGAATCCTACGAAAAGGGTTCTAGTTGTTGATGCGCGAAGACTTGTAGGGATCATTGCACCATCGGACATAGCATTTACCCACTACATGTACGGGCCGCTACGTAAGGAAAGCTATAGAAGGCTACAAGTGCTCCCAAAGGGTAGGCTAGGCCCGATTTACGTCTATCTTGCGCCGACTGCGCAGGATGTAATGACACCTGACCCTATAACGGTTAGTCCACGCGAGGACCTCGCACTAGCGGCTAGCCTTATGCTACGTAATGGAGTAAGCTCTATACCAGTTGTTGAGGACGATGAACCTATTGGTATAGTGTTAAAGCATAATATACTTGCCGCTATAGTCAAGAGCTAAGTGCGGAATGACCTCTAGTACGGGGTGGCTTGTAGTGGTAGTGTCTGTAGAAGAGATAATGCTAAGGGATTACCCAGCCATAGATAAGGATGAAACATTAGAACAAGCTACTCGTCTTATGGAGAAATATGATCTTGATCGTGTACTTGCTTTTGAGAAGAAGAGGCTTGTCGGCATAATGACTAAGAAGGATATTATGATAAAACTTGCAACCCTTAGTACACGTAAATTAACTCCTGGTAGAATGCATGTATCAAGCTTCATGACGCCGGATCCTATCACCGTAGAGGCGGGTGCTAATGTTGTTGATGCGGCAAGAAAAATGGTGGAACATGAAATTGGTAGTCTACCCGTAGTTTCAAGTGGAGATGTTATTGGCCTGGTAACTAGGCGGGAAATAGCACAGTTAGCTGGAGAGTTTCATGACGTTCGTGTAGTTGATGTAATGAAGTTTCTGCCGACAATACTTCGTACTACGCATAGATTGCTGCATGCGAGACAAGTATTCTTACAATATAACCTGATATTTTCGCCAGTAGTTGATGAGGATGATAAGCTAGTGGGCTACTTAACTATTGACGAAATAGCTGATGCTTTCCTTGCATTTCACGATATTGTTCCAGTAAGGTTCCGTAAGGAGCGTATAGAGCATCTTCTTGTTGACGATGTTATGAGGTTAAGGCCTCCAACACTTTCAGTAAATGACAGTGTTGCAGAGGCTGTGAGAAAGATACTTGAGAGAAAGACTAAAGGAGCTGTTGTAGTTCACGAAAACCGTATAGTAGGAATTGTGACGTTAAACGAGCTAGTTAGACTTGTTGCATTAAGATCCCTAAACTAGCCTCTAATAAGCCCCACTATCTACTATTAATATCTTGGTACGCTATGAGTTCTCCAATGAATGCTTACAAACGCCTACATACTTGGTATACCGCCGTAATAGGGGGTCCGGCACGAGACAATGGATGGGGCTTGCCCACAACTTTCTCGTGATGTAGTAATCTACACTGTAAAGCAAGTGGAAATAGCATACCGTATGGGTGCTATTGAGGTAAATACTCACGAAGACGCTATAATGGCGAATAGAGTGTTTTGTGGTAATTGGGTGATAATTTCATCTCAAATCAATAAACGTAGTACACTGGAAGAGTTGCTTAAAAAGTTTGTGGGTAAGGCTAGGACAACCAAGCCTATCAAGTTAGCTGAGGCAAAACTCTACGTAGGCTCATATAGTGTTGGCAAAGTAGAGAAAGATGCAGTAGAACCGTTAGCCAAGTATGTGGAGGACATGGTTGCATTGATTGAAAGTTATGGATGTTCTACGGAGACCATAGCAGTGTATAGCGAATATGGTAGAGAGATAAGACATAGTGATGGTGTTGCGCGTGAATACAAAGGAGTAACAGACGTTATTTTAACTGTAGATTGTGGATTTCCATTATCTATCCGCTTAGCCGAACTGGGAATGCCCAGTCAAGACCAACGCTTAATGAGGATGCTTATAGCAGATATGGTAGCAGCTTCAAAAGCCATGAGAAAGGCTCCTCGCCTTAATCCTCTCTATGCTGGTAAAACAACGGTTATTCTTAGACTAGATGCTGCAGGTGCACTACTACATGAAATAGGTCACCTCCTTGAAGCGAATCATAGTGGTTTAAGAGTGAGAATTGGTAGTAAAATCGCCTCAACACTAGTGACGATAATAGATGACCCCTTCAATCCACATAGCCCAGCCTATACACGCTTTGATGATGAAGCAGTTGAGACTCTTCGGAAAACGCTAGTAGAGGAGGGTGAGGTCGTATCATTACTTCATACACGGGAGACAGCAGCCATTCATGGTGGTACACCTGGTAATGCTAAAGGTCTATTTCGTAAACCAACACCTTCCCACACCACGCTAACTATGTCTCCTGGTGATTGGAGAGACTCGGAAATAATCGAGGAGACACGACGAGCTATAGTGGTAGATACAATACACATGGCATACACGGAGGGTAGTGTTATAACATTGATTCCGGAGCGGGCTTGGCTACTCGAAAAACGTGAACTGTCACCATTGAAGCTCAACCGGATACGTATAAGACTAGACCAGGGTCTTTACACAATAGACGCCATATCCAGGACACCTTGGCTTCGAGTGAGCATAGAGCACGATCATTACGTGGCTGAGTATGTTCCCACAATAAGGCTAATAGCATACGTTGACTAGAAAACACGTTAACCAATATCTTCATGTAACGATCCCAGGATGTATGGATAAGCAGGGCTTGGTTGCAGTGAGAGGAGAAGCCCTGGGCAAGGAAAAGCAGGGAGTGAGTAGCGACCCTAAGTTCATAGTAGATGCTATGCTTGGTGATTTAGCGCGTTGGCTAAGAATGCTAGGCTACGATACGATCTACGCAAAGAGTATGCCCGATTCAAGAATAATAGAGCTAGCTAGGAGAGATGAAAGGATAGTGTTGACAAGGGATCACGCCCTCTTCTATAAAGCGTTAAAGAAAGGCATACGTGCACTCGTTGTAAGTGGGCATGACACAGCTGAGAGACTGGCACAAGTAGCACGTAGAATAGGCATAAGGTTATACCTGGATCCAGACCTTACAAGGTGCCCACTCTGTAATGCCTCTTTGGCCCGTGTACCCAAATCTAGTGTAAAGGGACGAGTACCACCCATAGTGTATGAACGCTATACGGAGTTCTGGATCTGTACTGGTTGTGGCCAAGTCTACTGGCGTGGAAGCCACTGGCGAGGTATAGAGGAGATACTCAATAGTGCACGTCAGATACTCAAGCAGTGGAGGGGAAGAAAGGCTCAGAGATCGAGGGCTAAATCATCCCGTAAGGGTCAACCGCGTTAGCACTCCTCACAGCCGCGAAGAGGGTCTAAGCGCAAATACCGAGCAACACCCATAAAACCTAGGAGTCTATAAGGACAAACACTGTTTTATTGCTACTAGTTCTCCACAACTGAATTATGTCGGGCACATTTTTAACGGTATAGGTATTGTAAAGATATTCTGTTATTGGCGTTCTCAAGCCAATCTCGTCAAGTATACATGTGCTTGAAGTAGCCATCTTGGGTACAATCTCGATGTCTAAACTAGTTACATTGGTGAAATATCCTAATATCATTGTTTGCTCCAGGGCTTTTAGCCTAATGTTTACGATTGTAGCCCATTGGTTGAGGAAAACACTGGTGATTCTGAAACTCTGGCTTTTCGTAAAGACTGTTTCAGCTCTACACTTATAGGGTGCATTGACCCGGGGTGGTGTGATGTAGACCGTGTTCTCGCTTAGTCTGGTTGCAACACCGTCACGATAGATAGCTATAGCCATGTCTACACCGTTAAGTAGAAATACATGGATATTTTTTACAGTGTAGTCCCAGTACCAAGTAGTGTAGCTTGCCAATCGTGGAAGCTCCACGTAGCCCGACGCACCAAAATAGATTACCAGTGCAGCCACTACCACATCATACCCTGGGCCGAGATCACTAAATATCCTTGAAGGATCAATTCTAACAATAATATCGTAGACTCTATCAAGGCTCCTAGGAGATACCAATGTGTAAAGCTTCAGAGGCACGGCAACTCTATTACGCCAGTCAAGAGGAAGATCTCTAGTTGTCTCGACAACCACACGCCTATAATCGTATACCCGTGGATCAAGTAGCGCTAACTTTACGGAGAAATACTGTTGTGGAGCAGTGAAACCAAGGGCAACCTCATCAGTGTCTACGATACGGCACTTGTAACCCGCAAGGAAACTCCTACAATAAATCTCCGTTATAGTCATATCTGTCGCATTGATATTCGTAGGCGCTACTAGCAGTTCCAGGTAATGCGCCCTACTATTCCTTGCAACAAGGAAGGGTATGAGTAAATAGCCCGTAACATTGGATGTAAGGCTTAGAGGCTCAGCCGATGCATGCTCTACAGCAAGTATAGGTGGGTCAAAAACAAAGTATGGTGTCCAGTCATAATACCAACTACCATGAATCCTATAAAGCCTCAACCTACTAAACAATACATCATCGTCTCCAACAAGGTTCACCTTATAACTATAAAGGTACTGGTCAACAGTTACAGACTGAGCAGCACGTTTTAGGGGACGTGAAGCTACTGTAAAGTCCTCGTACAAGTCGCGATGGACTTCCACACGAATATTAATATCAGGTTTGAGCCCCTCATAGACTGCTAAGGGGACACCACTAGGATTAAGCTTCAAAGCTGGCCCTGCGACAATCACTGGTACAAGACTGGGTGCG
>JALTZQ010000063.1 GCA_027046105.1 Pyrodictiaceae archaeon | reverse complement strand
AAAAGTACGTGTACGAGCAGTACAAGATGAACGATAGGGTGGTTACACGATACATTGGGCCCCCCGAGGAGATAGCCAGGGTCTACGAGCTATACAAGCGTGGGGAGCTAGGCAGCATAACACCCCGCACACTACGCAGGCTCTCTAGGCTCATAGCAGAAGAGATTGTAAAGAAGCTCGAAAACAGCGTAGTTAACTCCAAAACTCTTGAGAAGACTAAGGGAGAACTGGAAGAGAACCCCAGGGAGCCTGTGGCGGGCCCGCGGGGATTTGAACCCCGGACCACCGGCTTAGGAGGCCGGCGCTCTATCCTGGCTGAGCTACGGGCCCTTACAGCCCTGGTTATATGCCTCTGAGGGTTAGGTTGGAGATTCTTGTGGGCTTCCGCGTCTCTACCCTTACTTTACTATGGGTTTTTATGGCTTTATTTGAGGCGGGGCCACTTGTATATTAGGGTGTTTCATTAGTTTCTTTCTCTTTCCTGGTGAAAGGGTTGCGTGGGCAACGTTTTAGCGACTCTTATAAGTATGTGGCTACTGTCCTCGTAGCCTCTATTGTTATTGTTGTGGTTGTAGTTTATGCTAGTCTTGGTTTTGTGTCTTGGGAGAGTAGTGGTAGAGAGTCTAGTGGGTTAACTGAGTTAAAGTTTGTTGTATATCAGTCGCCTTGGTGTGGTTGTTGTGAGAGGTATAAGGAGTACTTGGTGGATCATGGCTATAGTGTTGAGACTGTGAAACGGCTTGACATGGATCGTGTTAAGAGAGAGTTTGGTGTACCCGAGGACCTATGGAGTTGTCATACTATGGTTGTAGGCGAGTACGTTGTTGAGGGCCATGTTCCCTTAGAGGCTATTGAGAAACTCTTGGCTGAAAAGCCTAGTGTACGTGGGATTGCTGTGCCTGGTATGCCTCCTGGTGTACCGGGGATGGAGGGTCCTGGTGGCGAGGTTACAGTGTACTGGTTTCGTGACGGGGAAACTGGAGTATTCATGGTAGTTGATCTTACTAGTGGTTAGTCTGGTGCTTTTATGCTAAGACTCCTCCATAGACTATCTGCTTCTTCAAGGACCTCCTCTTCGCTTCGACTACTCTCTACTAATTGCCACTTGGCGAAACCGTGTTTGCGGTTAACTGGTTGTGACGAGACAAGCTCTATGGCGCGGCGTGTTGGATGGAGTGCTGTGGCTGCATATGCGCGTACTATAGCGGCTATGGTTGCCTCTTGCAGTATTATTGCTTGATCCTCGAACTCGATTAGGAGCCTTACATGGTGGTGTCCTCTAGGTATAAAAGCGATTATCCTACGTACACCGTTATTCGGGTATACCTTGACTTTGGGCAACGGCCTTAGCACCACTACCTGGTGAATAACTCCTTGCTCTCTATTAGGTAGTTATCCCTTAATGACCCCCTATCTGGTCTCTAGCTGAGTCTCCTCCTAGGAACTATCCACAGTAAAGTTGTGGTGTTGCATTGTGTTGAGGCTCGGGTATGCTGTGTTCGAGTATGATGAAGGCTTACTTAATGAGCTCCGCGAGATCTACAACGATAGTATTAGTGACGTCTTGGAGTCCTTAACACGCCCACCTCCACGCTATTATGTAAGAGTGAATGTTCTCCGCGTTAGTCCTGACGTTGTGCTTGACATGCTCCGTGGTGAAGGTTATAGTGTTTATCGTGACGAGTACTTGAGTGAGGCACTATGGTTTCCTGTTGAAGGGCCAAACGGGTTGCCAGAGGATGTTGACTGCCGTGTCTTCGTTGATAAGAGGACTGCTGAGAGTATACTACTAGGTGCAAACCTTTACGCCCCAGGAGTCGTCGAGGCTGAGCCCTGTGCACGCCAGCGTGGTAGAGAGGTACAGATAGTATTTAGTGGTACTGAGTTACCAGTTGCAGTAGGTGTTGTCGAGGACCCCACTAGTCTAGAGCGTGGCCGCGGCCTTTATGCGAGAATTGTGGTTAGTCGTTTTCGTGCTCCTAGCCTCAGAGATACAAGGTATTATAGAGAGGGATTGATATATGAGCAGTCTTGGTCGTCAATGCTTGTAACGCATGTGCTTGACCCTAGGCCTGGCGAAGTAGTTATAGATATGTGTGCTGCCCCAGGTGGTAAGACAAGCCATATCTACGAGTATAGTGGGGGAAGGGCAAGGATACTAGCTTACGATCATTCAAGGACGAAAATTGAGAAGATGAGAAGCGAACTAAATAGATTGGGGCATAAAGACATTGTTGTTGAACGATTGGACTCCCGTAACCTAGACATGGTTTTGGGGAGAAACGTGGCTGACAAGATACTACTAGATCCGCCCTGTAGTAGCCTTGGTGTAAGACCTAAGGTGTACGATCATAAAACCTATAAGATGGTTCAAGACGTGGCTCGGTACCAAAGGCAATTCATACGTACGGCATGGAACTTACTAAAGCCTTGTGGCGTACTAGTGTACTCAACATGTACACTCACGATAGCCGAGAACGAGGAGAACATAAGGTATGCCACCAAGCTAGGCTTCATAGTAGGTCAATTGGCTATGCCGAGGACGAGCCAGGGCCTCGTGCAGGGTACGCTTAGGGTGCACCCACATATCCACGAGACAACAGGATACTATATAGCCCTGCTGTATAAGCCATGCAGTAAATCATAAGGCCAATGAGGACATCCTCCTAGGCCAAGAAGTGGTCGGGCTTAAGTAGCTGCTGCCTCGCGAGGGTAAATGTTCGCCCGAATAGTATGTGTTGCAAGCCTTCAAGACCAGCGGAACATAGCATAGTTGTTGAAGCGGCGGTTTAAGTAGTTATAGACTTTACGTCCTTCTGGATAGTGTAGTCTTCGATTTCGGCACCTATTATGGCTCCAGCAAGTACTGGCACTATCTTCTTACATAGGATAATGTCTAACGGTTATCTCAGCCTTTTGCTAGAAGTGCTGTTACATCGCTATGACGAGGCTTTACCTTGACCTCGGCGATGTAGACTGATTTGTCAGTGACTACTAGCTAAGTCTATGTTCCCACTACCTAGCCTTGTATTTCGCTGTCGGTGCAGCAGTTTCTCTCCATGACTCTCTATCTCCCTCGCGTAGCTCCTCTTAGACAAAGCGTGAATAGCTGCTCTCGGTAAGTGCTCCTAGTGTCAATTCTAAGCTACTTAGTCTCCGATTCATTTCCCTCAACCCTTTCATATTTCTCCTATTTCTTCCCATAGCTTCCTATTTTCCTCCATTATAGCTCTAAACTTCTCATCATGCTCCATTAACTTCCTTTCTATTACCTCGAACCTCTTGTCATGCTCCAGGCTCCTCTTATGGAGCAACCTAAGCTCCTTAAGAACCTCCTTAAACCCAATGAACCCTAGCGCTGTGGTATGATGCCTCTGTAGGTTAGATGCAGGAGAACACTATTTTGGCTTTGAATATAGTTGTTGCTTCTCTGGTGCCTAGATTTTGCTTGCGTGGCTACATGGCAAAATATTGTTTGTTGACCTTGCCAAGGATGTTGTCCGTGAGGTTAGCTTGGGCGAGGATGTATATAAGCTTCTGCTGGGTGGTCGTGGATTAGCTTCCTACCTCGTAGCCGTGAATAGTAGTGCAGGTGTTGACCCACTCTCACCTGGTAACCCTCTCGTCGTTTCTCCTGGTGTTCTTGTGGGGTCTGGTGTACCAACAGCATCTAAGACAATATTCGCTGCTAAGAGCCCGTTAACGGGGTTTATAGGAAGGAGTAGTGTTGGTGCATGGCTTGGAGTAGAGCTTGGCCGCGTAGGATACGATGCAGTAGTAGTTACTGGTGCTCTCGAGGAGCCTGGTGTCCTCGTCATAGACTGTGATGGCGTAAGGGTAGAGCCTGCAAGGGAGTTGTGGGGCCTCACGGTTTCTAGGGCACGGACTCTACTTGCAGAGAAATACCCGGGCTACCGTGAATGTGTGATAGGCCCTGCCGGCGAGAGGCTCTCTCGGATAGCTAGTATAGACTGTAATGGCCGGCAAGCTGGTAGAACCGGAATAGGCGCTGTAATGGGCTCCAAGAAGCTTAAAGCCATAGTTGTGAAAGGGTGTCGCGATCGTGAGCCCGCAAAACCAGCTGAACTTAGAAGGTTAGCAGCAAAATATGCTCGTGAACTACTACGTCACCCTGCAAGCAAAACCATAATGGAGTATGGCACACCAGCTATGATGAACTACACCAATAAGGCCTATGGTGTTTTCCCTTCACTAAATTGGCGCGAAGCAACTCTAGACTGGGCTACAGACCCCCAGAAAGCCCATGAGGAACTATCATCTTGGGCCCCTAAAAGGAGGATTGGTCGGAACCCCTGTCCCCACTGTAATAGGGTCTGTAGCCAAGTGATTAAAGTCTCCTACAAGGGAGAAAATGTAAGGGTTGATGGACCAGAGTATGAGACTGTGTACTCGCTTGGCGCATGTATTGGAATAGATAAGCTAGACCCTATAGCAGTACTTAACCACATTGCTGACGAGTATGGTGTTGACACTATAAGCCTTGGAGTAACTATAGCCTGGGCGATCGAGGCTCTTGAAAGAGGCGATCTCAGCCCAGAGGATATTGATGGGCTTGGGCCGCGCTGGGGCGATGTAGACTCTATAATTGAGTTAGCGAAGAGGATAGCTGGGAAGATTGGGCATGTCGGCGAGCTGCTAGGCGATGGTGTCCGGGTAGCGGTGGAAAAACTAAAACGAGGCCAAGAC
>JALTZQ010000062.1 GCA_027046105.1 Pyrodictiaceae archaeon | reverse complement strand
GGGTAGTAAAGACCCTTATAGCCGCAATAGGACTCCTAGAACTACTGGGTAACCTAGAGGATCACGAGAGGGAAGTACTGGAGAAAGCCATTGAAGACCCAGACACTCTACAATCAAGAAAGGCAACACTAGTAAGGAAACTACTTGTAGAAAGGAATCTCGTAGTACCACTACCACCCTTCAGAGAACCCTATCTCTGGGTTGATGAGCCACCACCAGAGAAGGACCCAGAGCTAGGCATAGGCCAATACTATGCCTGGCAAACACCACTACATAGAGAAGCTGTCAGAAAAGCCCTAGAACAAGTCCCCTGATAGAAGATACAAAGCCAAACCCATACACGCACGCATAAACCTGCAAGCTTATTGAGGCACTGGCGCGAGGAGCAGCCACGAGGCAAGACCTAGAGAAGCTCGGAGAGAGGATATCGAGGCTAGAGGGGAGGAATAGCTGAGCTCGCGTCTAGGGAGGAGTTGAGGAGCGAGATAGCCAGGCTCGAAGAGAAAATCTCAAGACTAGAAGAGAGAATAGCTACCAAGGACGATCTAGCAAAGCTTGAAGAAAGGATTTCGAGGCTCGAAGCAAGAATCGACTCACTCATTAAGTGGATGATAAGCCTACCAGTCACCTGGGCCACAATGCTAGCAGCACTAATAGCAGCACTAAAGCTGCTAACACAATAGCCTATGGAGAGAAAACTGACGCCATAAACCATCCAGGTACACCACGACCCAGCAATGGCCTTAGCGTAGAGGCTTAGCTGTTGAGGCTGGTCTTGTGGGAGCCTAATAGGTGGTTTGAGGAGAATCTATGGGGGATAGCTGTTGGTAGGCTTGGTTGTGTCTCTATTGTTCTACCTGCTTATAATGTGGAGTGTTGTGTTCGGTTAACGGTGGAAAAGACATCGTATATTCTTGAGTCTACCGGTATCCCCCTATATGAGGTGATAGTCGTAGATGATGGTAGTAGGGATGGGACTTTTCAGGAGGCTTTTAGGGCACGTATAGGGCCTCATGGCAGGCTCAAGGTGTTACGATATGAGAGGAATCGTGGCAAAGGCTTTGCATTAATACTAGGCTTTATGGCTGCAAGTTGCCCTTATACAGCATTTCTAGATGCAGATGGCGATATAGATCCTGCACAACTACTCTACATCCTAGCACCTCTACACCTATATGATGTCGTGGTTACGTCTAAGTGGCATCCACAGTCAAAGACAGAGTATACCCGGCTACGGAGACTCCTTAGTTATGCTTTCCGGGCACTTGTTTGGCTCCTTACTGGCCTAAGTCTTTACGATACCCAGTCTGGTGCTAAGGCGTTCAAGACAAGTGTTTTGAGAAGCATTATACCCTATCTGAGAACACGTAGATACGTCTTCGACGTAGAGCTCCTAGCACGTATGGCTAGGAGAGGTGCAAGGATACTAGAGGTGCCAAGTATAGCACCCATAAAGCTTAGAGGGTATCAGGGGCCACGCACCGTGGCAAGAATGCTTCTCGAACTCCTAGCTGTAGCGTACCGTCTTAGAACCGATAAGTAGGCGGTGGATCCACGCTTTGCGAAAGCTCATAGGAGTATATGGAGACCCAAAGAGGGCATTAAGAGAGGCACAGCAACTAGGCCTAGTAGTAGAGAAACCTATATACTATACTGGGGAGCCAGTCGATTGCCAAGAGCACATAGCAATAGTCATCTGGGCTCCCCATACACGTAGTACTCATGAGGCAGTGGTGGATGCTTGGGGGAGAAGAGGTCTCTTTGCATTCAACAACTCCGGCTGCCCCCGCAACCCCCAAGTAGCAAGGAGGTTCCTGGGTAGGATCGAGGAGCTAGCCCAGAAAGGCTGCAAGATAGTGGTAGATGCACTACGATACCCCTCACCCCACGACGGAAGACTCATGCTAAGCTGCTTCTGCACCCACTGCCTAAAAGCACAGCCAAGACTAGAAGCCCTGAGAAGAAACCTACTAGAAGCCATAGCCCGTAGAAACCCCGAGTCATTCGCCCAAGCTCTCACTGAACTAGCAGAAGCAAGAGCAGAAGCCGTAGAGGAGCTGGCAGCGCAGGCAAGAGACAAAGCCAGAGCCTACGGCGTAGGCATTGAAGCAGCAGTATTCCCACCAAGCATATCCTGGCTAGTAGGCCAGCGACTAGACAGGCTAGCCCGAATCTATGACAGGCTACAGGTAATGCTCTACCACAAGTGCGGGGGCCCCGCGTGCCACAACCACGAGCACGCATCGCTCCAGAAACTGCTCAGCAGCCTAGGCCTACCCGTAAAGGAGGCGCTAGAACACCTAGGCATCACACCGCCAGCACCACCCGAAATCCTCGAAGAGCAAGGCACACCACCAGCTATCCTTACAGATGAGTGGCGCAGAGCGGCGAGCCTAGCTGGCAGCAGAGCAGTGCCCATCCTATGGCTGGACAATATACTGCCAAGGGTGCTTGACGAGCTCAAGCCGCTAGAGAAGCTAGTGTTATTCGCACCAAGCCAGAAACAGTAGAGTAGGCTACCAGACACGTATAGGTGACAAATAGGGATGAGGTACACCCTTACACTAACGGACTATGGGCCCTTCCGGAAGGCACAGCTAGAGCTAGCCAATCTAACAGTCATAGTGGGCCGGAACTCTACTGGCAAGAGCCTCCTAGCCTACACATACACAGCCCTAAGACGCGCCATAAACCCTGTCAACCCCCTACTATATGCCAAGGATCCCTCGGAAGGCCTCGAGGAAGCAGCTAAGCGGTATCTCGAGAAGACGCTGAGAGGCTTCACGGGCCGTAGCCCCCGTGACCTCATACGTATAGGCCAGGAGAAGGCGACTGCAAGACTCGAATCCACGTGGGCCAAGATACTAGTCGTTCTTGGCCGGGAGAAGGGTGTAGAGAGGGTAGAGTTAGAGTACCGTGGAAAGGTGAAGGATATAGTAAAGGAAATCATTGGGTTCTATGAGGGAGGGCCAAGCAGCAAACACATACACGAGGCCATAGCATTTTTCGCGGCGGAGGCCGGTATCCCAGAGGTGCTCGAAGCCTACCTAAGCCCAGTTGTCCTCGTAGACAGCCGCTCTGGAGTAGTCAAAATGGTGTCAAAGCTCCAGCCCTATGCAAGCCTAGCAGCCCTTCAGCAGGCCGACCTAGACCTAGAGCTAGCCCTATACATCCAGAGCCTATCCTCAACCCTAGAATCCAATGATGTAGACCTCGAGATAGTAAGGCCCCTCCTAGAGGAGCTCGGCGTTGTTGAGGTCAAGCCTATAGGACGCGACATCACAGTTAAGCTCGCCACTGGCCCCCTCCACACCCTAGCCACCACACCAAGTGGTGTAAGGGAGACCCTACCACTAGCACTAGCATTAGCGGCGAAAGGGTTTAGGGAGATGGTGGTAGAGGAGCCAGAAGCCCACCTCCACCCCGCGGCAGTAAAAGCCCTTGCCAGGATCATTGCGAGGGCGGTCAACCAGGGCAAGAACATACTTATAACCACGCATAGCGACCTACTCCTATCCACGATAAACAACCTGGTAATGCTCCACGCCAAGCCCGAAAAGGCAGAAAGACTAGGCTATACCGGGGAAGACCTCATAGACCCTATGCAGGTAGCAGCCTATGCTACTAGCTGGAGCGGCGACGTAGTCGAGTTAAGGCGGCTAAAAGTGGATGATTCAGGGATTGATGAGGAGGAGTTTAAACGCATCATACACGAGCTGGCAGATGAACGAGCAGAAGCGTTTACACCCTAAGAGGCCCAGGATCATAGTGATAGAGCTAGACCAGGAACTAGAGCTAAGAAGCGGGGCCAAGGGGAAGTACGCAGACAAGCTCATAGTAGCTGGTGAAGCAGTCATTGTAGTAGAAGAGGCATCTACTATACGGAAACACGACCTAGACCAAGCAGCAGAGACCGTGAAGAAGCTTAGAGAAGGCAAGCTCAACAACATACTAGCCAGGTACGGGGCAAACCCGTTGAGAACTAGGCCAGTAGCAATCATACTACATGGCAACATAGACATCCTAGTAGAGAACCTACGCACAGACTACACGAGGAAACTAAAAACACCAGTATACACGGCAAGCTGTAGCCAAGCACTCCAACAGAAACTGAAAAGAATACTACAGCGCCCAAAGCCTTGACGGAAACTCTGCGCATTCTCTGGATGAACTGGCGCTGTATACGCCACCCCCTGGCAGGCGGAGCCGAGGTCTACACCCACGAGATAGCGAAGAGGCTGGCAGCCATGGGCCACGAGGTTATCCTGGTAACCAGTAGGCCCAAAGGCCTACCCCCAATCGAGGAGATCGACGGCTACAAGGTGCTACGTAGAGGAGGCAAATACACAGTCTACCCAAGAGCCAAACAAGTCTACGAGGAGCTCAAAAGAAAAGGCTGGCACCCAGACACCGTAATAGACGAGGTCAACACAATACCGTTCCTAACACCCCTATACACTAAGGAGCCAACCATAATGCTCATACACCAGCTATGCAGGGACTGCTGGACCTACGCAATACACCCCCTCTTCCAGCCAATAGGTTGGACCATCGAGAAAACCCTCCACAAAATATACGTAAAAGCAGCCAAACAAGACAAGATCAAGGCAGTGATCACAGTCTCCCAGAGCACCAAACAAGACCTACTCGAACTAGGCTACCCCCAGCACATGATACACATAGTCCCCAACGGCCTAGACTGGAACCACT
>JALTZQ010000061.1 GCA_027046105.1 Pyrodictiaceae archaeon | reverse complement strand
TCTCTCGTGCACGCTCCACATCTTGTTCACGTAGTAGTGCACCAACAACGACATTGTCGAGAACAGTCATGTTGTTAAGTGGTCTTACAATCTGGAATGTCCTGGCGATACCTAGCCTAGTTACGCGGTGAGGTGGCCAACCCGTTATATCTACGCCCTCAAACACTACACGGCCCGCATCAGGCTTGTAAATACCTGTTATCACGTTGAATAGTGTTGTTTTGCCGGCACCATTCGGCCCTATAAGGCCGAGTCTTTCACCACGATATACTCGCATTGATACTCCACGTAGTGCTACTACACCACCAAACCTCTTAACGATATTCTCTACCACAAGTAGTTCTTCAGCCACGGCTTCCACCCAGTCTCAGCAATCCCCTCCTCTTGAGATATCCCATCACACCTTCCGGTGCAAAGAGAGATATCATGAGAAGAATGAACCCTATGACTACAATGTGTAACCCAGTATACTCGTGGTATGCTCTCACAATGGTTGCACGGACCGTCTCGGCTGGTGGTATGAATATGAAGGCTCCTATGAGGGGGCCGATAAAGGTGTATATTCCACCCACGATGCCCGCTACAGCTATGTATGTGGATATTGTTATGAGGTCGAAGACCGCGTAGGGGTCTACGTATCTAAATCTTATCGTGTAGAGGCCTCCCGCTAGGCCCGTAAAGAAGCTACTAAGCACTAATGCAACCATCTTATACTTAAACGTGTTTATGCCTAGGGATTGTGCTACAAGCTCGTCCTCACGTATTGTTTGGAGATAGAAGCCTATCCGTGACCTAACCACGTAATAGAGGACTATGAGCTCGACAGCAAGGACAAGTAGTGCTATGTATATGTATACGTAGGGGCCACGATACTGGAGATAGTATAGGCTTTCTTCGGGGCTAACTATGGGCATTTGCAAGCCCTCGGATTTACCAACGTAGTCCCAGTAAGAGAATGTTAGCTTGAATATCTCGCCAATAGCTATAGTTGCCAAGGTGAACCAGTGGCTACGTAGTCTAAAGAGGGGGAATCCTAGTAGGAATCCAACAAAGGCAGCTACGAGGCCACCAATCCATAGTCCTATCCATGGCGTGACACCATAGTATTTTGCTAGTATCATTACAGCGTAGGCTCCTACACCAAAGAATACCGCATGGCCAAGGCTGAATAGGCCAGTATAGCCCTGCATGAGATTCCACGCCATAGCGGCTATACCATACATGAGTGATAGGAACACCATGTTTGCATAGAACGGCATATCGGCGTACATGAATACTAGTGGTGTAGATAGGAGGAGGGCTGCAGCGATGATTACTGGAGGGCTACGAGCCCACAAGGCTACCTCCCTAACTATTGTAGCCACGCTAACTCACCTCCATGGATTTCTACACTTTTTTGCCGAAGAGGCCCGTTGGCTTGACGAGTATGACTAGTATGAATAAGAGGAAGGCTATGACGTCCTTGAGGGCAGCTGGTTCTATGAAGAGAACACTTATGCTCTCAGTCACGCCAACAATTAAGCCACCAACATAGGCTCCAAAGACGCTACCAAAGCCGCCAAGCACTACTACTATGAAGGCTATTAGCGCAAAGAAGCCACCCATTTCCGGGAATATGGGGTAGAAGAGGGATAAGAGGACTCCACCCGCAGCAGCTATACCTACACCAATACCAAAGGCTAAATCATACATTCGCTTAACGTCTATCCCCATTAGTTGTGCTACTTCGCGATTCTGTGATGTCGCTCTTAACGCTATACCAGTATCGGTTTTAAAGAGGAAGATGTAGAGCCCTAGAGCAGTGATTAGGGAAGCTATGAAGGCTATTAGCTTTGGTAGGGGAATCGTTATAGGTCCAAGATAGTAGTAGACGTCAGCATACCACGTTACTATTCTCCTTGTATAAGGGCCAAAAGCAGCTTGAACACCATACCTTATGATCATTAATATAGCGAATGTTGCTGCTATTTGTGTTAGTAGTGGGGCATCAAGAATCCTATTGATGACTGCACGTTGAGTTAAGACGCCAAGCCCAAAGACAATGGCAAATGCTATGAAGACACTTATCAGTGGGTCCACGCCAGCCAGGTAGAGGAAATAGGCTATGAGAGCACCAAGCATCATGTAGTCTCCATGGGCAAAGTTTATGACCTCCATAACACCCCATATTAGTGCTAGGCCTACACCAACCATTGCATAGACACTACCTATTAGCAGTCCATCAACAGCAGCCGATACTATATCGGCAAGGGTAACCATTACCCCCTTGCACCTCCATTAAACCGTAACTGGCACACCCACCGCTACCCTAGAGGTGGATACGTGAATTGAAACACATGTGTTGGGAAAAACTGTATGGGGGATGGAGGGTTTGTTTAACCACGCTCAGTCCATGGAGGGAAGGGTACCTTGGGCTCTGCTGTAGCGTACTCGGGTGGGTAGACGGTGTGGTACTTACCGTCTTCGAGCATCTGTACGATAATGCCTTGGCCTAGGGTGTTTTGACCAGTCTCATCGAACTTAACGCCCTTCCATGGTACTATCAGCTTATCGGCTGGTATGTAGAGATTTGCTAATGCATCTCGTAATGCTTTGCGGAATTCTTCGAGATTACTGGGGCTAGCTTTCTTACATGCTTCCTCTAATGCGTAGTAGAGGACCCACATACCGGTATAGTCGCGTGCTGAGTTACCGTTGAGATCGACACCATAGCGTTTCCGGTACTCCTCGTTAACTTGTTTAAGCCTTGGTATCTTCTCTATGAGATCCCAGTTGAAGACTTCTCTCGAGAATATATACCAGCCATCTTTACCGACTTGCTCAATATAGCTTGGTGTTATGAAGCCTGCATTTTGTGCGAGGACTACTTTGGGGGCAAAGTTGTGGGCTTTCATTGTCTGTACAAGGAGGATAGCGTCCTGCACATATGAGGCTACTAGGAGAATATCAGGATTTGCGGCTTTGAGGGCCTTTACCTCTGCGTCAAGGCTAGTCACAGTGGCTGCGTGGTAGCTAACCTTCTTGACTAGCTTGAAGCCTGCCTCAGTGAAGTATTTCTCCCAAGCTTCAGCAACCTTGCTACCCCACTCGCTATCCTCATGGATTATGGCGAAGGTCTTGAGGCCTAGATTGTACTTCTCATTAAGCCACTTTATGAACTCGACTTGCTGCTTAGCAAACATCTCGTCATGGGGTGTTGTACGGAAGAACCACTTGTAGCCTCTCTTGGTCAATGCTGGCGAGGTGGAGTCTGGGTTTAGGAAGGGAACCTGGTACCTCTCAGCAACCTCACTAGCAGTCTTGGTTACAGCACTCTGATAGGCACCCACCAGTGCAACGACGTTCTCTTGTGTTATGAGTCTTTCAGCTTCAGCTGCACCAACCTCGGGCTTACCCTGGCTATCACCGTAGATAACCTCTATAAGGGCGCCGCCACAGTTCTTCACGCCACCATTCTCATTTATCTGGCTGACCGCAAACTCTATGCCACGTTTTAGATCTGTACCCGTCTCAGCAAGTCGTCCACTTAGAGGAAGAATAACTCCAACCTTGATTGTCTTGGCTTCCTCTTGTGGTGGAGCTGTAAATGCTAGATAGGCAGCAATAGCTACTACAGCAATAATAACTATTGCGATGACTGCTGTGACCACGGTTTTTGATTGAGCTCTTAATTTCACACAATACACCCCTGGACTACTAGGGTTCAAGCTTAAAAAGGAGTAGTAGTGGTATAAAAGTGGTACTCTCGTGGCTGCGGGTGTAACTTATCTTGTATGGTTGGCGTGGCCGCATAGGCCTCATAGTGCCATCATCGAATACAACCATGGAGCCCGAGATGTGGCGTCTAGTACCAGATGGGGTTAGTGTACATACAGCAAGAGTACCATTAACAATGGTTACTGTTGAGGAGCTTATGCGTATGGAGTCCGAGGCTCAGCGTGCAGCGAAACTATTAGCTACAGCTGACGTCGACATAGTGGTTTATGGCTGCACTACTGGGAGTCTCGTAGGAGGCCCTGGCTATGATGAGAAGATAGCAAGACTTGTAGAGGAGGCTTCAGGTAAGCCATGTGTGGCCACGGCTACAGCTGTTGTTGAAGCTCTTAGAGTACTTGGTGCTAAAAAGGTAGCTTTAGCCACCCCTTATATTGACGAGGTTAATGAGAAGGAGATTCGCTTTCTGGAGCATCATGGTTTTGAGATAGTGGATTTGAAGGCACTACGTATAAGGGATAACCGTGAGATCGGGCGTGTAGCACCAGAGCGTGTCTATAGGCTTGTAAAGAGCCTTGACATAAGGAGTGCTGACGTCGTTTTCATTAGCTGTACAAATCTTAGAACAATAGAGGTTATAGATGCTCTTGAAAAGGATCTCGGACTACCCATTATTTCTAGCAATACTGCAACAGCATGGATGACACTCCGTAAGCTGGGTATACGTGGAGTGGGTTATTCGGCTGGTCGTCTCCTGCGAGAGTTCCTCTAGGCCTCTCCACGGAGTATTTTGGATGCATGTCCAGCTATTGCTAGGAGAACCGGTAGTGGTTTTAGTGATGCTAACTGTACTCCTACGGGTACATTGCATTGGGGGAGACTGCTTGCTCCAGGCAAGCTTATTGCAGCTGCATCAACAACGTTCCATAGCCATGTATAAGCTATTGGCTTATTGCTTATCGCTAGCCTCCAGGTAGCCTCCTCTAGTCTTGGTGGAGGAATAGGTGTTGTAGGTGTAACTACAGCATCATACTCTATAAGCCTTAAACGGAGTCTTGCCACTTGTTGCACGAGTAACTTCTTGGCCTTACTACACTGTTGAGGTT
>JALTZQ010000060.1 GCA_027046105.1 Pyrodictiaceae archaeon | reverse complement strand
AGCCCATTCAGTTCCTCAGAAAATGGTGGTACAAGCTCACCGTTAGGCTTGCGTGCGGCAATAAGAACTAAGTCATAGTTTTCATACTCATCTGGATCTGGAAGCCCTCGACGTACAGAAGCAGGCTCCTCACCCATCACCATGAAAGTCAGTGTCCACCCCTTCATCTCCTCCAAACCACCATATACTCCCTTACGAGTAGCTATTTTCTCCGCAGTCTCCACAAGAGGATTAACTACCCTACCATAGTCTTCAACAACCAACTGCTTACCCTCAAACCTCATATTATGCAACACATACCTTGTCGAAAACACCCATCTCGACAATATCTCGTCAAAGTATAAGTTTACCTGCCACCCATCTAGTCGAGGCACAGCTGCATCAGGGTCGCTCTCGGGCAGCTTTACACCATGTACATCAAGGTCATATGCACGATGTAAAGGATAAGAGACTAACTTAGTAAGACCCGGCTCCGGATACCATACTATAGTACCACCAGCGTCTAGGGCTGCAGGAAAGTACCGCTTAAACGCCCATCTAGACCACGTGTATATACATACCCTACCCCGTGGTGCATCACTACACCTCTCTTCGATAATTCTCCCAAAAACATCACGATACCTCTGAAGAAAAACCTCGAGCTTACGAGTTGGCGTCCCTAGAAGCCTTGAAGCCTCATAAACTTCCTTCTCACTAATATCCTCACCAGAAGCCCATTTCTCAAAAACCGAGACAACATTAAATAGATAGTTTGCCACCCTAACCAACCCCAGTTAAAACCTAAGGCTAGCACAGCGCAGCCACAAAAATACTCAAAGCCAGCGCAATGAACACAATTGCATGTTGTGGGAAAACACTCCTATAATGTTAGACAGTTGCTTTAGAATAGGCCCGGTCTGCCAGTACACAGCCCTATAAATTGTCGAAGAACAAACCAACTACTGGAGGTGAAGAAGAGTGTCTACGTGGATACTAGAAGACGAGCTAAGTGAGATGGACACTATAACAGCAAATGCTACCTATAGACTAACTGACATAATGAAACAGCTCTCAAAGCTCATAAGGAACCCAGATCCCAAGAGAGCACGTAAAATAGCACAACTATTGGAACCCGCGGTAAGTCCCTTAAATCCAAGCTATCCATGCAAACTATATTTTGAACTACTCTATGATAGCCTAGTGGATTACGCTAATGGTGTTGAAGACAGCATAGAGTCCATTCGTTCACTTGTAGAAATACTTGAAAATAAATGGCCACATAATTGTCCAAGCTAACTCTTACACATTCCAAGATTTAAGCCTTAACATTACTCTATCAGTCAACTCCGTTCACTATTGGAAAACTCTTGTGCTGGGATGAACCGTCGATTGCCGGGAAAATCTTAATTCTCTAGGAATAAATGATTAAAAAATATCAATATTTGTATTTCTCGTTCTCTATTTTTCTATAACCTCTACTGTAACTCCTCTTGGTAGGAAGACAGGCAGGTATTGTAGTCCTCCTCCCTGGTAGAACTTACTATACATTTCATAGAAGTGCAGCCTTAGTGTGTGGGCAGTTGCTACAAGAGATTCTAGCCCGATTACCAGTATGTTCCCTAATGCATAAACTATTATCCAGAGAGGACCTGGTAGTTGTGTCGCTATAACTAGGAAGCCAAAGACCAGGCTACTGTGCGAGAGCATGAGCCCCATTATCCTAATGAAGGATGCTGTATTGCCTACAGCCAATAGTAGTGTATCAAAGAGCTCCATACCACCTGATATAAGCCTCATCGAGAATGATTCATGACCTAGTAGTACTGGTGCTATAAATGTCAGGGCTAGACCGGTGAATATTAGCAATTTTGCTATCGTGGCATATAGTAATATTTGGCTCGTCAATTCTATTTCCATAGGTATACCGGTCATGGCGACTAGTATAGGCCCTAATGCTTTGTAGCCCTCAAAGCCCCCTATAGAGGCTGCGCCAAGGAATGCCACCATTACGCCAAGAAATGTAAGAGTGCGTCCCACTGCAATGACGAGTTCTTCCCGTTCACGCCGCAATATTGCGCCAACTATGCCTAGGCTACTGGCTAGAGTAAGCAGTACCGAGCCTAATGTCAGTGATATGAACATGGACTTCAATACTAGCTTATTAACGTATTCTGCTTCTAGCTCGTGTCCTTTGAGGTATGCTTCTGCTATTGGATGTACTGGTGTAGAGTATGGTGGTTTACCACGCCAAAGCTCTGTTAACCATCCAGAGATCCTAGGATCTGCGCCAAAGAACTCGCCTGCAAGGAATCCAAACACCATACCCGCTATACCCATGTAAAGCGCTAGTTGACCAACAGCTTTCATGCCATTACTGCTCTTAAGGTAAAGGTATAGCCCTATTAACGCGACTACAAGTCCATGGCCCATATCTGGGAACATCATGCCGAAGATTATTGGCAATGTTATCGCTGTTAATGCTAGGGGGATAATCTCAAGAGGTCTTGGATGGCCATATATCTCTATTAATTCAGCGAAGGCTCTTAATGGTCTTGGATAGCGTAGCTCTGTTGGGATGGGAGCTTCGCCACCATGCTCCTCATGTTCTATCATGGGCTTCTCGGTTGTTATTACAAATGCCCCGTCTAATGCCTTATCGAGTCTCGAACGTAACTTACTGATAGAATCCGGTGAAACGTATCCATCAATTATTGTCATGCTACCCGTAAGTCTAGTAGACTCTACGAGACGTAGGAGTTGTGAAAGGGCTTCAAGTGCTTTCAAAGCTTTCATAAGACTTTGACGATACTTTGCCGCCTCTTTAGGCAGCTTTTCAACTTCTTCCATGATTGTCTTTACCGCTATAGCTGGGTTTGAGGGAAGCCCCTCTGGTACTTGTAGCTCTTGAACACGTAGTCTACTAATGGTGTCAAGGACTTTGTTCTCGGTAAATGTGGGGTAAATTACTGCATAGAGGGTATGGTCTTTCTCCTCCTTTGCAACATCCAGGACTAAGACTCCATCTATATTGGAAAGCTCGTGTTCAAAGATGCCAGTTTGTTTATCGTGGACTCGATAAAACCTTACACGCAGGTAGCGATTACTTGCAAGCTCAGCGAGATCTATATCTAGGAATGAGTAGAGTTTTAGGATACTTATGAGCCTCCAGGCTTCCGTACCCGGTGTTGTTAGTTCAACGAGTCTAGAGACGATGGTTTCCACGCTGTCTGTGAGCTTTGCTGTCTCTTCTACAATCCTCGTTACGGAGGCCTCAACGTTACTGGTGACCTCTATTTTAGTCTCAGCTTCTGCTCCACCACCTATTCTTGCAAGGAATTCGTTTAATCTAGCAATCAGTATGTCTACTTCGCCACGGACTCTTCTTGCAAAACTTCTGAGCTTCTCATCACCCTCACTACTTGGGTGGAAGCATCCGCATGCTACGATCTCGCGTAGTGCACGGGCATAGAGTGGCCGTGGGGTAATGATAACTGTCTTCGGTAAGGGTCTCGCAATGATACTTAAACGCATACGCATCACCGCCAAGACTCCTAGAGTGAATCATCGATGGACTTGCAGCAAAGGGTCTATGGCTCCTATCCCTGCAGCCTAACCTACCATGTGGCCACGGCACACAGTGGTGTGGATTAGCTTAAAATATCTCGCTCCAGAAGGCAAACGGGGAGAAAACGTAATGGCTATGAAGAAGCTGGCTATTGTTGTAGACCCCTTTCTTGCACCCTTGTACAGACTAATAGGAGCCACCGTATATGTTGCCGATAGTGTTGAGGAGGCACGTAACGCTCTCCGTGATATAGAGTCCAACCCAGATATCGGTCTTGTATTAATAGCAGCAGAGTTCTATGAACAAATGACTGAGGCTATTGTAAGACTCGAGAAAAAGCGGCCAGACATGCTAGTCTCGAGACTACCAACAGTAAGAGAGCGGGGTAAACCACTAGATGTCCAGAGAGAACTATTAAAGGCCCTTGGCATGGGGTGATAGTCCTTGCCGCGTCCTCGCGTCATGGGTAATCCTGAGAGGCTTGCTGAAGTAGTTGTAGAAGAAGCTGAAAAAAGACTAATGAGCAAACTTGACGAAGCATTAGAGGCTGCACGTAGACTTGTTGCAGAATCGTATGAGAGAATCCTCAAGGAAACCCTTTCTAGGATAAGGGAAGAAGTACGTAGCCTTCGTGAGAAACTCTCAGCGCTCGAAGCTGCAAAGACCGTTGAAGCACGCAAGGAGATATCCAAGATAAAGAGCGAGTTTATCGAGAGAGCAGTGCGTGAGGCTTTCGCAAGGTTTAGGGAAAGAGTGCCAAGAGAACGCTATGTCATGCGTCTCGAGGAATTGCTACGCGCAGCCACTGAACAAGTACGTGTAAGGAGTGATCAGGTAGTAATTATCCCCGTTGAAAGCGATCGAGAGATTGTGGCACAACTTGTGGCTAAGCTTCGCCAAGAAGGTTTACCCGTAGAGTTGTCGGAGAAGAGTATAAGCGGGCTAGGGGGCTTTGTGGCCCAGGATGCGGAGGGTAGCGTCCGCCTAGACTATAGGCTAGAATCAGTGCTTGGTAACCTCATAGAAGAGGCTAGAACTATAGCCCTCCGTAAGCTCTTCCCCGAATAAATACCCCTTCAGCCTTGAGCATTGGGGTTGGGGGTGTAGCACTGGTGCCCGTAGTTGGTAAGATAATCCGTGTTGCAGGTCCACTTGTTGTTGCGGAAGGTATGACAGGTGCTCAAATGTATGAGATGGTTGAGGTTGGTGAAGCTAGGCTGGTCGGTGAGATAAACCGTATAGTTGGTGATAGGGCATATATCCAGGTATATGAGTCTACTAGTGGCCTCAAGCCTGGAGAACCAGTGTATGGTACTGGTGCTCCTCTAAGTGTTGAGTTAGGTCCTGGCATTATAGGCAGCATCTATGACGGCATTCAACGCCCTCTCACGGTGATACGTGAAAAAACGGGCTCGATATTCGTAAAACGGGGGGTTAAGGTTCCAGCACTTGATAGGAACAAGAAATGGCACTTTAGGCCAAACACGGGGCTAAAGCCTGGAGACAAAGTTGGTCCAGGCGATATACTAGGTAGTGTCAAGGAAACAGAGCTAGTTGAGCACAAGATAATGGTTCCACCAGATACTCATGGCACACTTGAATGGCTTGCTTCTGAAGGTGACTATACAATAGAGGATACGATAGCAGTTCTCACGGTTCCTGGTGAGGGTAAGAAAGAGCTCAAAATGTACCATCGCTGGCCAGTGCGCAAGCCGAGACCAGTTATGGAGAAACTGGATCCCGTAGAGCCGCTAATCACTGGTATGAGAGTAATTGATACAATGTTTCCAATTGCCAAGGGTGGTACTGCAGCGATTCCAGGCCCCTTCGGTAGTGGTAAGACAGTGACCTTGCATAGTCTTGCACAGTGGAGTGCAGCAAAGATAGTTATTTACATAGGGTGTGGCGAGAGAGGTAACGAGATGACAGAGGTGCTAATAAGATTCCCTAAGTACAAGGACCCATGGACTGGTAGGCCACTAATGGAGAGGACGATCCTGATAGCTAATACTAGTAACATGCCGGTTGCAGCTCGTGAGGCAAGCATCTACACGGGTATAACAATAGCCGAGTACTACAGAGATATGGGCTATGATGTCCTCCTTGTTGCTGACTCGACGAGTAGATGGGCTGAGGCATTGCGTGAGATAGCTGGTCGTCTAGAGGAGATGCCTGCAGAAGAGGGCTATCCAAGCTACCTAGCGTCAAGGCTAGCTGAGTTCTATGGTAGAGCTGGTAGAGCAGTTGTCCCAGGTAAACCACAACGCATAGGAAGTGTAACAGTTGTAGGTGCAGTATCGCCACCTGGAGGCGACTTTACAGAGCCCGTGACGTCGAATACAAGGAGATTTATCAGAGTTTTCTGGGCTCTCGATGCAAGTCTCGCTTATAGTCGTCATTATCCAGCAATAAACTGGATAACGAGCTATTCAGCCTATGTAGACCTAGTGGCTCAATGGTGGCACGAGAACGTAGATTCCAGATGGAAACAGTACCGTGACGAGGCCTATGAAATACTCCTTCGTGAGGACGAGCTTAAAGAGATAGTAAGGCTTGTGGGTACAGAAGGTCTAAGCGAAAAGGATAAACTAGTCCTTGAGACGGCTAGGCTTCTTAAAGAAGGCTTCCTACAGCAAAACGCGTTTGACCCCATTGACGCCTTTGCAGCACCACAGAAACAATGGAAGCAACGCGAGGCAATCATAGAATTCTATCACGCGGCACTACGTGCGGTCGAAGCAGGTGTGCCAGTCTCGAAACTTAGGGATACCCTTGCAGTAAAGCTAAGAGACCTGGTAATGACGAGATTCAATGTACCCAACGAAAAGGCCGATGAAATAGATAAGATAAAGCACGAAATAATCAAAGAAATTGAACGCATAGTAGAAGAAGTAAGACGCTAAACCCTTACCACCTCTAACCCGTACCTTTTACCCTCTACAAGCCCAGGTCTTTCACCATTTGGTGCTCGAAGGCCTATGTTTAAGACTCTCTAAGCCCCGAAAGGCCTACGTGGGAGGTGGTTCAAGTGGCGCAAGCTACTCAAATCGTGAGAGAGTATGAGACCATAAGTGAGGTCAGAGGCCCCCTCCTAGTTGTTGAAGGTATTAGTGATGCTGCATATGATGAGCTTGTTGAGATAGAGTTGCCTGGTGGAGAGAGAAGGAAGGGACGTGTCCTAGACACGGGTCGTGGCTACGCTGTTGTACAAGTTTTTGAAGGCACTACTGGAATCTCAAAAACCAATGCTAAAGTACGGTTTCTTGCAAGAACGCTTGAAGTAAAAGTTTCCGAGGAAATGCTTGGTAGAGTATTTAATGGGCTAGGCGAGCCAATTGATGGCGGCCCACCGATAATAAGTGGTATATGGCGTGATGTAAATGGTGAACCTCTTAACCCTGCTGCACGCCAGTATCCCGAAGACTTCATACAAACTGGTATAAGCGCAATAGACGGTATGAACACGCTTGTTCGAGGCCAAAAGCTCCCCCTCTTCAGTGGTG
Organism: Pyrodictiaceae archaeon; assembly: GCA_027046105.1. Next base: position 13,000 of record JALTZQ010000060.1, on the reverse strand, counting down.
GTGGTCTACCACACAACATGCTTGCTGCACAGATAGCTCGACAAGCTACCGTGAGAGGTGAAGAAGAAGAGTTTGCAGTAGTATTCGCGGCCATAGGCGTGATGCACGATGAGGCGTTATTCTTCAAGCGCTTCTTTGAAGAGACTGGTGCAATAAAAAGAACAGCAATGTTCCTCAACTTAGCCGATGAGCCGCCAATGGTCCGTATAATTACACCGCGCGTTGCGCTTACCTTAGCAGAATACCTCGCATATGAACAAGATATGCATGTACTAGTCATACTAACAGATATGACCAATTACTGTGAGGCGCTTCGCGAAATATCTGCCGCACGTGAAGAGGTGCCTGGCCGTCAAGGATACCCAGGGTACATGTATAGTGATCTTGCAAGCATATATGAGCGAGCAGGTAGGGCTATAGGCAGAAAGGGTAGTATAACACAGGTTCCAATACTCACAATGCCAAACGACGACATAACACATCCTATACCAGATTTGACGGGCTATATTACTGAAGGCCAGATAGTTCTAAGTAGGGAGCTCTGGAATAGAGGGATATACCCACCAATAAACGTGCTCATGAGCTTATCAAGGCTCATGAAGGAGGGTATAGGCCCAGGTAAGACTCGTGAAGACCATGCAAATGTCTCTGACCAGCTTTATGCAGCTTATGCAAGAGCTGTTGAGCTACGTAGCCTTGCTACGATAGTTGGTGAAGAGAGTCTGAGCGAAGTTGACAGGAAATACTTAAGATTTGCCGATGCGTTCGAACAAAAGTTCCTAAAGCAAGGATTCTACGAGAATCGTAGCATAGAGGAGACACTCGACATTGCATGGGAAGTTCTTAGCATACTGCCAGAATCTGAGCTTTTCAGGATAAAGGATGAGTATGTCAGAAAATACCATCCACGCCATCGCAAAAGGGTTGAAGAAAAGGGGGTAGGATAGGAGATGGCTTTTGAGCAGAGAAAGGTACTACCAACGAAAATAAACCTCATCAGGCTTCGTCGTGAACTTCAAATGCTTAGAAAAATAAGGAAAGTGCTCGAAGAGAAGCGTGACGTCCTTCTTCTCTATATAAGGCAAACAGCTGACGAATATAAACAGAGTTATCGCAAGGCCGCTGAGTCGCTTGAACACATATACTCTAAATATTTTGCTTCATTAACAACTATCGGTACAGAAAATATAAGGAATGTTGTTGCTGGTATACCGGATAACCTACGTGTGGATATTGGTACAAGAATACTATTCGCAGTGAAAACACCAACAATAGCAGTACAGCCAGATACTATCCCCGAACCACCTACAGCAGTTACACGGTTCCCACCATCGATGCTAGAGATTAGGAAGGACCTTGTTGAAGCACTAAAAGCCCTCATCAAAGTTGTTGAGACAGAAGCTGCACTACGTAGACTACTCCAAGAGTTAAGGGAGACACAGAGACTGATAAATGCACTAGATTATAGCATCATGCCTCGCTACGAGTCAGCGATAAAGTTCATCAAGCTAGTACTCGATGATAGGCTACGCGAGGACGTAATGAGGCTTAAGATGTTGAAAAGACGTCTCGAAATACGTAGAAGGAGAGAACGTGGCGCCTAAGGATTAGTATCGTGGCCGATGATGTACTTGTTACTTATATAGCTCGATAGAAACCCCTTTTCTCTTGGCTACCTCCTCTACCATCCTTCTGATCCTTGAGGGCACCTTTAACATTATAACTTTCTCTATCCGGTCTACGGACTTCTCGATACCCTGGGCTAACGTGTTAGCCTCAAGCTCTGGGAACACGTATTTTGCAAAAATGTGGCCATAGCAATAGTCTTGTTCAAGCATTAGCTTAGTGTGTTTGTCGGGGTAGTGCGTTCCCCCGACACCTACGACCGGAATACAACTACTGGGCCCCCTTTCTAGCGCTTCGGCAACAGCTATTGCCATCGCGTTTTGTGCACGTGGATCCTGCCATTGTTTTTCACGGCTCCCTATCTCAATGAATATTATTGGTCTCGTGAGCTCTGTTGGACCGTGGTGAGTAGCCTCTAGGGTAAACCGGTACTCATCAAGTAACCCCTCCTCACTTGCGATGCGATGATAACTTAGTAGTAGCGTCTTGGCTAGTCGTGGAAAAGCCCAGGCGAGCTCCCGTGGCCTTCCCCCATGCTCTGCTTTTGGTGTAGGGTTTCCTGGATGGTGTAAACTAAGTGTTGGCTCCCCACTCGTAGAGCTATGCCTAGATAAAACAATGTAGGCATCGGCATCTAGAACTCTATCCAGGAACCCAAGTTCAAGTACGTCTTCTTCAAAGCCAGCGAGTATAGCATCAAGCTGCATAAGCACTTTGCAAGTTGAACCGTCATATGCTATCTTGCACTCCCTAAAACCATACTCTCCCATTAATCTAGACGCTACGCCAACACCAGCAGGATCCTGCTTACTATAAACTAGTGCTATCCTTAATCCCTGCTTCTCTTGCAATACACGCCTACCCTTTATGGTCGTAGGGGAGGTCCAGGCTAATCAAAAGAGTTCTGGGGCTGTCTCTGCGTCAACGAGCTTTTCTACACCATAAGTCTCTAATGCGTTTCCTAATTAATTCCTAGATTGTAAGTCCGTTTTAAACCCAGTGAAGCTGAGAGTCTGTGAATATATGGGTTCTCCTAGAGTGTTAGAGGGAAGACTTTTAGCTTACGCTAGCGCTTGGAAGCCCTTGGCGGTGGAAACCATGAAGGCTGCGAGAGCAGTCATAGTAGCCGTGTTTGCAGGCCTTCTTCTGGGATCAATGATGGTGGCATTTGCTGAAGAACCTGTTGCGGGAGTTGGTATGGCATTACTAGGTAATGCCCTAGGTGCAGGTTTGGCCATGGGACTTAGTGCTCTCGGTGCTGGTATTGCGCTGGGTAGAGCAGGTTCGGCTGCAAGCAGTGCCTTAGCCGAGAAACCGGAACTCTTTGGTCGTCTCCTAGTCTTCCTAGTACTTGGTGAAGGTCTAGCAATCTATGGTCTAGTCATAGCTCTACTAGTACTAGTACTCAATAAGCCGGCCTAAAAATAGTCGATGGACCTATGGTGCCAAGTCAGCTTGTTTTTTAGAATACATGGGCTATATGGCATTCTACCTCCCTATTCGTCTACATAGGGTGTGTTCTTATGTTACTCCATCTTTTCCACTATTTAATGATAGCTACAATTATTTCCTATAAATAGGGTAATGTGAGGGAGTAGAGTGGGGTATCTGGCATGGGTGTGTCTAGAGAGAAGTGGCGTAGTGATTTTTCTCGATGGTTTGACTGGATTATTGAGGAAGCAGGGATATATGACTATGGCAGATACCCTGTTAAGGGAATGGGTATATGGCTGCCTTATGGGTTCCAGATAAGACGTCGCGTCATAGAGTTGGTTAGGGAAATACTTGATTCCCATGGCCACGAGGAAATATTGCTACCAATACTAATACCTGAGCACCTTTTACGTAAAGAGAGTGAGCACGTTCGTGGATTCGAGGGTGAAGTCTACTGGGTTACAAAAGGAGGTATGGAGGAGCTAGATGTAAAACTCGCATTAAGACCTACAAGTGAGACGTCTATAACGTACATGGAGAGTTTCTGGATAAAAAGCTACCGTGAATTACCCAAGAAGTACTACCAGATAGTCAGCATTTTCAGGTATGAGACGAAGGCTACAAGGCCAATGATAAGGCTTAGAGAAGTTACCACCTTTAAAGAAGCGCATACTGTTCACGATAGTTTTGGGGATGCAGATCGTCAGGTTGCGGAGGCTGTGGAGCTATACAAGAAGATTTTCGACGAACTAGGGATACCCTATGTGATTAGTCGGCGGCCTGATTGGGACAAGTTTGCGGGAGCTATCTACACAATAGCATTCGACACCGTTATGCCCGATGGTCGTTCTCTCCAGATAGGAACAGCACATCATCTCGGGCAAAACTTCACAATACCCTTTGAGGTCAAGATACAATTGCGTGATGAAAGCCTAGACTATGCTTGGCAAACAAGCTACGGTATATCCGATAGAGTAATCGCCACTCTCATAGCCATACATGGCGATGATCATGGTGCTATCATACCACCTAATGTGGCTCCAATACAAGTAGTCCTAATCCCCATACCTGCTGGTAGCGAGGACATGAAGAAAAAGCTATCGGAGTATGTAAAAAGTGTTGAAGAGGAGCTAAGAAGAGCAGGTCTACGTGCATATGTTGATTGGAGAGAGGATGTGAGGCCTGGCAGGAAGTTCTATGAATGGGAGGCTAAAGGGGTGCCTTTACGTATAGAACTAGGTCCACGTGAAGTAGAGGCATCAACAGTGGTTCTTGTGAGGAGAGATACGCTGGAGAAGAAGGTTATTAAGAGGGAGCAGCTTGTCGAAGAGGTGAACAAGGTTCTCAAGGATATAAGAGAGAGTTTAAAGAGGAGAGCTTGGGAGTGGCTAAACTCAATGATAACACGAGTAGAGAGTGTTGAAGAAGCGCGAAAAGTCCTTGAAGACCGTAGAGGGATTGTTGAGCTTCCATGGTGCGGTATTGAGGAGTGTGGTAAGAGGCTCGAAGAAGAGGTCGATGCAAATGTCCTTGGCTCACCGCTTGAAAGACCAGTATGGGTAAGGGGTAAGAAGTGCCCCATTTGCAGCAGAGATGCAGTAACGAGTCTAAGGCTTGCAAGAACATACTAGAGGATGATGTCAGTAGCCTGGCCTAGCCCATCCCCCGAGGATAAAGGTAAGAGGTCCTCGGGGTAGCCGCTTTTAACCATCATCATCCCTCTCCCTTTCTCTTCGAGAACATTTTTGGTGTAAGTAGTTTATGAAGGCAACTACATGGCTTGCAAGATAGCTATGTGGACCTATACTTAACCGAGGTAGTTCCTGTAGTCTTGGTGGATCAACCCTTGTCCCTACAATATATGCCGTCTTAGATCTTCTCCAAGGCTTTACATTAAAAATGTCTTCTCCATCCTCACTTAGCAAGTAGATATAATAGCCACTATTCTGCAAAGCACTAACTATCTCATCGAAGTTATCGACATTTACCTTACTACAAATCCTACCCTTAAAAACATCGAGAAGAAGTTTTCGTGCCTCCATCTCTCCCCTAAGAGTATGGGGCAGGCAGCTTGGCCTAATCACAAGCACCGGGTAATTATCGAAAACCACAAGTAAACTATTACTACGTAGAAGAGTCTCAGCAGGATACAATGCGGCCAATAACACTCTAGCAATGATATCAAGCCTATCCTTGCGTGAAGCCCACCCATGTAAAGTCGATGGAGGATTACCTTGCATTTGGCCGGCGTAGGCTACAAAGACTAAGCGTTCTACTAGCTTGATTGTCAAAGGGAAACGCTACCCCATTTCCCTAGGCTAGGGAGTTGCTATGAGGACGTGAAGGATGTATAAGTATGGAAAGAAGTGGCCCGGGATTGAATTCTAGGATTATTTGGGTTAACTAGATTACTGGGCCTGCTGGTCTCTTCCTCTCCTCTTCTGGCCGTACTTTCACAATACCATAGTGTATTGCGCAACTTACACAATAGTACTTGGTTACAGGATACTTCATTATTATTGCACCCTTCTTTTCTAGTTCACGTGCTAGTTGAGGGTCCACTGGTGAGTACCAGCGTGTTACCGCTATCGCTTTATCTTTGGGTATAATTCTACCACAATTGTCGCATTGAACTGTATCTACGTGGCCTTTTGAGCCTTTGTGTCGACCCCTATTTTGCCTCTTCTTAGGCATCCCCGTTACCCGAGGGATTAGACGCGTCGTCTACCCCTATAATAACCTAGCTGGTTCTCAGAGGATAAAGGTAAGGAGGCTTATTAGTTACCCTAAGTACATCGATATAAGATTGGTGCATGTTTTGTCGGAGATAATTTTATCCACGCTTGAAAACTTACCCGGATACCGCGTCAAGAGTGTTTTGGGTGTTGTTAGTGCCAGTGTTGTTCTTGCTAAGCATCTCGGTAGAGACATTGTGGCATCACTGCGTAATATTGTTGGGGGAGAAGTCAAGGAATATACTGAGATGATGGCAGAGGCGCGTGAAATTGCGTTAAAGAGGCTTGTTGAGAAGGCAAGAGGTATGGGTGCCAATGCTGTTCTTGGGATTCGTTTCACCACAGCAGCTATCTCTGCACGTGCTGCTGAAGTCTTAGTTTATGGTACAGCAGTTATTGTCGAGAAGATAACAGATTAATGAGGGATTGAATGATTTCCTTGGCCTTGAGGAGTCTTACAGCACTTATAGTGTTCATAACTATTTCCTTTGGTACTGCATACTTGCTAGACTATACTATTATTCTGTCTCAACCACACACTCCACTGTCTATTGCTGTGTTAACGCTTCGCATGATGACGCCACTGGCTGGAGTAATAGCAGCCCTAATGGTTGAAGGTGTAAAACTACGTGAAGGGCTTTGGAGAATTGGTGTGCGTGTGGGGCGTGTTGAATTTATTGTCGTTGCAGTAGCTATACCCTATGCTGCACTAACATTATCTATTCCCCTATCGCTGGCCATGGGCATTAGTGTTTCGTCGCCTAGCGAGCTAATAACAACCATAATGGGGCAAGTCAGCAAAATCCCCCTAGATGAGAGTCTTCTCGTTTTTCTCATACTAGTCAACATCCTCTTTCTCAACACTATTATTGGTGCAACACTTAACGCGATTATCGCTCTCGGCGAGGAAGTTGGATGGAGAGGGTACCTCCTATTAAGACTGCAAAAACATGTTGGCTTTACACTAGCAGCAATACTATCGGGTATTGTATGGGGTCTATGGCATGCCCCTCTAATTTATCATCTAGGCTATAATTATCCTGGACATGGCGGGATCCTAGCACTACTAGTTTTCACATTGTACACAGTAGTTGTAGGCTACACGTATTCTATCCTGAGAGCGGTCTCCGCGAGCCTAATCCCTCCAGCCATAGCACACGGCGTATTGAATGCTAACGGAGGCCTCATGCTACTATTGTTTACTGGTGATAGACTTCTTGCACCACCTGCTGGCATTACAGCCTCATTATCCTATCTCATACTAGCACTAGCTCTAATAGTCTACAGTATACGTAAGGGTATTCGCCTCTATGCTAGTGAAGAGTTTGAACCAGAAAAACCCAGCATATACTGAGCATGGAGACTACGCCCATGTAATGGCAGGTTAGAAATAACTTTCTTTGACGGCTGGCTTTTTCAAGTATTATCACACCTCTATCAAGTGGCGTCTTCCCTAACGGTGGTTTGTATTGCCAGAACTCCTACCGCTTGCCCGTATAGGGCGTGAAATAGGTATTGTAATTAGCGGTGCTAGTGCGGCATTTGCACCAGTAATGCTTCGTCGCGATAGCGAGGTAGAGGCTAGGGAGGAAGAAGTAGTCATAATACGTGACCCGAGACTAGAAGACTATTATATGCTTGGTGTTCTCCGCTGGGTTACACGCTATGAACCTTTCCTACGTAGAGGAGTCCATAACGTGTATGTTGAGCATCCAGATGCTCTTTCAAACGAGGTTGTGATGCCATTTTCTAATGCTGTAGTAGAAATCTATGGCGCTATCTGTGACCCCAATCAATGTGGTCAAGGCTTTGTAGCGAATACTTACGCCCCCATGCCTTCTAGTAAAGTATTTCGATTAATCGATGCAAGTCTACTTAACAAATTCCTCACAGTAGAACACCCCATATCGGTTGGAACACATAGTAGGAGTGGATGGAGACTACCCCTGGATTCTATCTATGCACCATACCATATTGGTGTTTTTGGAGCAACAGGTATGGGCAAGAGTCGGCTCGTTGTTAAACTTGTGTCTGAACTAGCACGTTCAGGGTATTCACTCGTGGTTTTCGACCACAGTGGTGTGGATTATGTTCCGTACGGAGAGAAGGCTAGAATAAAAATCGTAGATGCATCTCGGATACAAATACCGCCAACAGTGTTTGCTTCAACAATAACAAGCCTTATTGATGTATCGGGTGGTCAACGTGATGCTGTAGAGGTTGCAGCAATATGCTATACTCTTAAGACCTATGGCGTTGAGGACAGTCTCTGTAGCCAGCTCATAGCTACTCCTATTACGCATAAGCGTGGATCACGTAATCCAGGTGAACAAGAGGAGAGTGAGCGCGAAAAGTTCCTGGATATACTCGATAAGGTTGCAAGAAAATTAAACCTTAGAGAACACTCCCTTGTTAAACTAAAGCTACTTATACGCTTCAATGTACCCAATGAGGTTTTTGATAGAATGCCTTTAAGGACTATTAGTCCTAAGCAAGTAGTCGAAGACGCTACAAGGAATAGTATCGTTGTTGTTGATCTAAGTAGCGAGCAAGACATAAATGTAAAGAGAGCTGTTGTAGCCGCTATCGCGGAAGCTGCTTGGGAAAAGGTTTGGGAAACACAGCAGCCAGTAAATATAGGGCTTGTTGTAGATGAGGCACAGAATTACGCGTGTGAATACTGTGGTGTATCTGCTCGTGAATTAGAAACTATAGCCCGTGAGGGTAGGAAGTGGGGTCTTTTCCTGGTAGTTGCGAGTCAGAGAGTAGCACGTGACATAAGAACAGGTATTAGAAGTAATTTGGGCACAGTATTCTTCTCAAAACTACAATCTACTGGGGACTTGAACGAATTGGCAGGATATCTTGATCTTGGCAGGGTCACAGAATCATCGTTAGCCATGCTAGCTAAACGGGAATTCTATGTTGCAGGCCTTTTAAATCCCTTGAGAAGGCCGATACTACTACGCGTAGACGATGTAGAGGGCTTTGAGTAGCCATAGACTATAAGCTCTTTACACTAAAAATGGTATCCCCTAAGGGATTACGAGGTTTGGCGAAGACCGTGGCTTTGCCGGAGGGTTGGACTGAGACGGCAATACTACTTCTCCTAGGCTTTGCACCAGGCTATGAACCACGCTATACAGTTCCACTCCTGGTTCTAAACTACGGGTTTGGTGGTTTCCTCGTAGCGCTTCTCCAGGTTATTACTCTTGCACTAGCCTTAACAGTACTTGTTAGCAAACTCTGGACACTATTCACTATTCTCTCGCGTAGATTCAGTATTGCGAAACAGCTGTATCATAGAGTACTTGCTGCACAGAGAAGAGCTGCAAACCTTACATCAAAATATGGTCTCCTGGGACTAATAGTCTTCATAGCATTACCAATACCAGTCACGGGGATGTACACTGGTGCAGCAGTAGCTCTCTTACTCGGCATGTCCAAGAAGCAAACACTAGTAGCACTACTCGTTGGAGGCTCGCTCTCGGCAACAATAGTCTATATAGCCACTGTGGCTGCCTTATCACTAACCCAGTAACCAGTAAGCATTAACACGTAGTAGGTGGTGATATCCATGCCACTGATACGTAAACCATTAATGCTGCCGTATATCGGGTTGTCATTATCAGCAAGTGTCCTTGCACCACTAATATATGTGTATCTATCAATAATAGAGGTTGTACCAGAGCCTCTTCAACCAAAATTTGAGTTTAAGTATGTCTTCCTCGTACCAGTACCCATGGATGAAGGAACTATCGTGTTAATGTCGCTCATACTAACAGTGTTTAGTGCACCACTATACCTCTATGCGAGGAAGAGCTATGCCTGGATGCGTAGTTTACAGTCGCAGATAAGAGAGTTCTTCACTGTATTTTCAAGTATTGCTGAATCAACGGAATCCACTGTTGAGGCGCTACGTTATGCTGCGAAACTAGTTGATCCCCCATTATCGGTTCTTGTAGAGAAATTCGCGAACATGTATAGCGTAGAGGGTAGCATAGATGATGCTTATCGTAAGGTTTTCCGAGAAACACCGAGAGAGATAAGGCTACTAATGGCATCCATTGTCGCGGCCTCACGTAGTGGTGGTGCACGTGCAAGAATCCTAGCTGAAGCGTCTAGGTATGCACACCAACTCTATCGTTTTCGTGTAGCAGTAGAAACACGACTCGCAGAGTACGTTGCAATAGTGCTGTTAGCCTCTATAACATTCGCGGTAGCGGCAGCCGTGGTGACGGGACTAGTTGAAACAATGGCGGCTAGTGCTTTACCAAGAATAGGTGGAGCAGCCATAGACACTAAGATGATGAGGGGCCTCTTCTACTACTCAGCAATAATGCTGGCAGCAGCATCATCAGTTGTTCTCGGCAAAGTAGTTCGTGGTTATACTCTCTTAGCAACCAAGTACTTCACACTCCTAATCCCTCTAGTCACTGCTATACTTTTGCTTGTACCTATGCTAATGCCTGCATCGTAAGTAGATCTAGGACGTAGTACAAACCTGGTACAAGATAATATATATGATATAGGAGGAGACAGGTATACTCCCGGAACCACGGGGAGCTTTAAGCCTTGTATCCAGGTCAGCAGGGAAGAGGCTCAGACATTGTAACAAGTGGGCTAAAGAATCTTCAACCAACAGGCATAGAAGGTCTCGATAAGCTTCTTGGGGGCGGAGTTCCCCGGGGAAGTATCATCCTGGTGGCAGGTAACCCGGGTACGGGTAAGACAACATTTGGGGCTAAGTTTCTCTACGAGGGTGCATTGAGATATGGTGAGCCAGGAGTTTACGTTAGCTTTGTTGAACCTAAGGCTGACTTCTATAACTACATGTCAAGGCTGGCCATGGATTTTAAGGAGCTAGAGGAGAGAGGATTATTTGAGTTCATAGAGGCCTTGACCATAGTTGATATTAATGCTCTTGGTGAAATGTTAGAAGACATATTGGCTAGAGTTGAGAAGCTAAAGGCTAAAAGACTTGTTATTGATAGTATTTCGGCTATCCTCCAGATACTTGGTAGACAGCAACAAGTGCGTGAGCTTTTACACAACTTCTTTGTCCACGGCGTTAAGAGGCTAGGCGTAACAACCCTTCTTATAGCAGAGTTGCCTATAGGTGCTCAAACAGTTGGTCATGGTATAGAGGAGTTTATAGTTGATGGCGTCATTATTCTCAAGATGAAGCTAGTTAAAGGTAGGATCATTAGGCTAATGGAGCTTCGAAAGCTTCGTGGTGCACCCCTAACATTGGCCGAGTTAAGCTTTAGAATCGCACCGGGTGTCGGTATTGATCTTCGTGTACCTCCACGACCCGAAGAAATACCAGCATATGGTAATGGAGAGAAAGTAGTTGTTGCTATGCCGGGCCGGGAAGGTCTTGTCGACCAGCAGCTTCCTCGTGGCGCACAGATCCTACTAGTCATACACCCACTTTTGAACTCTCTCCACGTAGTATCGTGGATGTTATCGTCATTCCTTGTACGTAACCGGCCTGGACTACGTATACTATACCGTAGCTATGTTAACTCACCGGAAGCAATCCAGGATCGTTTTAGCCAATGCTATGAGAAGGCTAGCCTTAGACTCGAATTGGGCAAAAACTTCTTTGTATCATCAACTAATCCCACCTTGTATTCTGTCACCGATATAGCGGCCATGAATATCTACGAGGATGCTAAGATAAGGCCTGACGTGCTAGTTATAGAGGGTCTCGACCTGATACTTGAACTACTCGCCGATCCGGAAACGTATAGGCGTGAGCACTTCAACAACATACTAATGAGAAGGAAATATAGGATAACATCGTTTTATACATTTAGTTCGGCCATAGTAAAGCCAAGCGACATATATAAGATCCCGCTAATAACCAGCTACGACGCAGTCCTCTATGTAAGACCACGTAGATTGAGAGGCCCCACCGGTGTCAAGGTATTTGTAGAAATATTGCCGTTGAAACACGCATTAGGGCCTCGTGGCGAAGCGTGTCGGATAGATGCACGGCTCGTCGAAGAATGCGTTTGTGATCGTGTGGGTGAAACTTGTGAACCAATACCCTTCCCAATAAAGCAGAGGAGTATCTACTTCTCAACCTAGAATTATTGCAAAAGCGCATCTCCACTCTTACTCTCATGGGGCAGATGGAGATTGTTTATTGAGGGAGTAGTAGTAGTTATTGATCTGGATCGTTTTAGTGAGGTTGTCTCTGAGCGTGGCTGGAGCGAGTATAGTCCAAACCCTGCAACAGGGCTATTGACTCTATTGGTTGAGAGGTTTGTTTCAAAGTGGAATGCTGTTGTTGTTTATGGTCTTGACCCTGAGCGTGGTACTGAAGAGGTTGTCTTAGAAATACCGGGTGTAGACCCTGAGGAGATATTATCCGACTTGGAGGAAATAAAGAGGCAGATAAATGAGTTAGGGGTAGGCGTCACAATAGTTGTTGTCCGTGGTCTCGTAGGAGCGAAACCAGCACGTAATCGTGGAGAGGCATACTATGGGACACCCACCAGGCAATTAGCCATCAAGATGCTTCGCCGCGCTAAGAGGAGGGGAGGAAACACAATAATCGTGGTATAGACCTTGTGTGGTGTATAGGGAAGTGGCGCCGGGGGCGGGATTCGAACCCGCGCGCCCCTCCTCGGGGCAGTGGGTCTCTCGACCCTTGTTGGCTAGCCGGAAAGACTAGGGTCTCGAGCCCACCGCCTTGGACCGCTCGGCCACCCCGGCACCTATTATTGTCTTGGGGTCTCCCGGTTATAGGTGAGAGAAGTGTAGTGTGTGGGCTTTATAAGGTGATGGTAGACTACTATACAGGTGTGTAAACAGGGTTGTCGTCTGTAGCTATTCTATTTTCTTCTGAAAGCAGTTTTCTTACGGGTTTTGGTAGGCTAAAGAGCCATTGATGGGTTTCAGCGTCATAGAAGCGTAGCTCGCCAGCAATTCTTTCACTTATGAGTTTCTCCACAGCCTTTGAATCAAGTTTTGCTGGATCATGAGTGTCTGAGGCAGCTACAAAGCCCCATAAGCCATTATAGCTTTTAACATAGGTTATGTAGGGCCTCGTTTTCTTAAATACTACTGACAATGTCTTAGCTATTATTGCATACACCGTAGGTGTGAGTGATGGTGATGTTGCTTGTGTAACCATTATTCCATTCTCACCTATTAAGCGTTTAACAGCTTTATAGAACTCTATAGTGTAAAGC
>JALTZQ010000059.1 GCA_027046105.1 Pyrodictiaceae archaeon | reverse complement strand
TGGCGGGTTTAATGTTTGCTGATGCACATTTACATAGCAATCCCATAGGGGGAGTTGGTGCGGAGACTATTGCTAAAAAATTCAAGGCTATAGGTGGATGGTTTGCTGCATTAGTTGCATTACCACCTTACCACTATGGCATTTCGGGTTATCCAAGTATAGAATCTTACCATAAAGCGTTTGAGCTACACATAAGAGAATGTAATAGGCTCAGAGAGGCTGGAATAAAAACTGCATGTTTTGTAGGGTTACATCCTGCAGAGATAGATAGATTTGAAAGGTATGGGGTCAGAGGAGAAAAGGCTTTTAAGCTAATTGACTCTGTAATGGATCTCATCGAGCGGCTCTGCAGCAACGGCCGTATTGACGGTATTGGTGAGATAGGGCGTCAACACTATAAGTCGCTTCCATCGAGGATTGGGCTAGCTGAGTATGCCATGATAAGAGGGCTTGAGATAGCTCGTGATAATAATTGTCTTGTACATTTACATCTAGAGAATGATGGCATAGTTACTGTAAAGACTGTAGATAAGCTTGTCGAGCTTATTAGAGTACATAGGTCTCTTATACTGTTCCATCATGCAAGCATGGAGGTTGCAAACGGATCTACGAGGTTAGGTTATACAGCTAGTTTACCAGGTAAATATGAGTCTTTAGCTGCCATTCTACCACAAATAAAGGTCCAAGGCGTAACGATAGAGTCTGATTACATTGATGACCCCAAACGTCCTTGTGTATCCACTTGTCCTTGGGATATGGTTGATGCTCAAAAACGTCTTCTGAAAGAGGGCATAGTGGATGAAGAATTCTTATACATAGTAAACATTGATAATGTGGTAAGGTTTTATCGTGTTGAACCACCTTAACTACTTTTTATACTTATGACACGTAATGCTTCTTCCTTGTTTAGCTTAGTTACGGTCATATAGGTTGTCGATACAAGTTTTAGGTCTGGATTATTACCATGTATCATGACAGTATGGAGACGGGCATTTGCACGTGCCAATCCACGTTTAACAGCTTCTATGGTTATACGGTCTTCACCATCAGTTATGAGAACAATATCTGAGATCTGTCTCGAACTCGTGGAAACTATGTCCTCGGTTGCGGCAAGGATGGCCCTGGTTATGTCTGTACCTCCATTTGCACGGACTCTTGCAACATACTCTAAGAGTCTTACTACGTCACGGCCACGTACACGTTTTGGTACACGTAAAGGCGGATAGGGAATACTATCAAAGAATCTAACATAAAATTCTCTATGTTCACGAGCAGCTCTTTGTGCCAATGCAAGTGCAACAGCCTTTGCCCACACTATTTTAAGGCCCATCATGCTTCCACTTTTATCAAGCAACACATAGAATGGCCCCTTAGACTCGTAAAGAACCTTCTTGTACAATAATAGCGTGTTTTCTACAAATTTTACAAGGAAGAAGTCGAAGGGTAGTGCGAGCTCTGATAAAACCACTCTTTCAACATCACTACCTGTCTCATAACCATCTAATTCTCCCCGGGGGCTACGGAAGGGTTTACGCTTAATATAGCTATCAAGTTCTTCAATGGACTTAAGTGCTTCAAGGATTATTCTCACATCAGTGTTCTTTGCAAGCTCTAATACCTCAGCAACACTGTCGTCTAGTGACAGCATTGAACCTGTACCAGCAGTAAACTTCATTGCTAGATTAGTTATCTCTTTAGCTTGTTGAGCGTATTCTGATGCTGCCTCTAGGGCTTTCTCTACTGCCTTCTCGAGACTAGCTTCACCTTCCTCCTCATCACTATCACTATTTTTAGATTCACCTCCTTGGGGCTTCATCATATGTTTTTGAAGCTCTCTTATCAAGACGTCGAGAAAGATAGCTGCAGCTACCATGCTAGATGTTGTATCAGCAATAGTATTTTTCCGTACTTCGTTAAGTTTACGTGAAGAAGCCATATAGCTTAAAAGATAAAACTGCTTCTTAATCTTCTCCTCGTCTGTTGGTGGTTTATCAACAAGGATTGGATATGGAAGAAAGAATAGATAGTAGACGGAAACAGCAAAATCTGTGTCTATGTAATTCGGTAACTGCACACTTTCACTTACAATTAGCTTTTGCAGAAAGGAGAGAACTCTCTCCCCCCGATACCTTACAGCCATGTCCTTGTAGTCCATTCCCTTTATAAGAGGCAAATGACGAGCCCCTCCCCAAAGCGGACTATTCAGATTGTATAGGCGTCTAGCTTTCGCGATATCTTCTCAAGCACATCATCTATTTCCCTAAGCACCTCTTCCGCAAGTGCACGAACACCTCTATCATCAACATCCCTGGTTATGGTCAATATCCTACTACGTGCTATCTTAAGACTACGGAATAGATCCACTAAGCGTGGATCATAACTCTTAAGTGTTGTGAGGAGACGAGCTGCTTCCCGTACATTAGCACGGATATCATTTAGCTCTCTCACATATCTCTCGGGCATACGAAGCTCTTCTGATAAAACTACACTTACACGATCAAAGTCGTCTATATCGTGTGGAGCAATATATTTGAGCGCTAGAAGGTCTCTTTCCTGAGCCGTGAGCCTGCCTTCAAGTAAAGCATTAGCTGCTATGACTTTTAGCGCCTTTGTCTTCCTTCTATCGGTTAAATGGATACCTCTTTCCTCGAAAACCGCATAGAGTTTTAGCAACTTCTGCTTAATTGGCTCCAGGTTGACACTAAATAGTAACTCGTAAGCTTTCTTTAAAAGATCCATTGTAAGGACAGGTTCAGGTTTGGGTACAAGCCCTGCCTCTATTTTCCATCCAGCCTCTAGAAGCTCACTCCACTTGTTCTCAGATAATGGTCTTGTGTATTGTCGTAGAAGAAACCTGTCATATACTGCTTCTAGTTCTGGTTCATCGGGTACACGGTTGCTTGCTCCAACTAGGCTCCACAGAGGAACCTTAATGTCAGAATAGCCATCATACCATATACGCTCTTGCATTATACTCAACAAAGCATTCAATATTGCAGAATTTGCGTTAAAAACTTCGTCGAGGAAAACTATCTCTGCCTCAGGTAATTTACCCGTTGTTATTCGCACATATTTTCCTTCCTTTAAGGCATTTATATCAAGGGGGCCAAAAAGCTCTGAAGGCTCAGTATACTTGGTTAGAAGATACTTAAAGAAGCGTGCCTTAACGAGATCCGCTGCACGTCTAGCTAATGCTGATTTAGCAGTACCAGGTTCACCTATCAATATTGCATGCTCACGTGAAAGGACTGCTAGCGTTAAGGCACGCGCCTCTTCCTCTCTACCCACAAAAGGTTCAACAAGTAGTTCGAAGAATTTTCTTAGCCTACCCAACAACTCATCAGTTGTTGTGTCACCATGTATGCCCAAATCAATTGTCCCTTGTTGAGGATAGCTCTGGACACGGTCTAATATACCCAATGCTGGAAGGACAGAGAAAACAAGCAAAGACAAAACGAAACGCTAAGAGATATATAGAAACTCTGATACACGTCCTCGATAAAGAGGGATGAAGAACCCGGTTTTCAGCTGAAACATGCTGAAGAGTTGCTCAACAGACCCTACTAGCAATCAAGTAAATGTTTTCAGACCCGGTGGAGGTCAGTCATACCCCACTGCCCATGGAAGGGTCCTCGACGTGCAATTTTCATCACAGACGCACCCAGATATTTCAGAGGAACTAGGACACAGAGACCCCTTTAACTATGGGGGTGAGGATAAACCCCGTCTAGTGACCAGTAGTGGGATGACTGGTGCACCGGTTACTGACCCACAACATATCTTGGATGCTACTCTTGCCTCCTCTCAAGCCTTGGCGATAACAGTATGCGTTTCCCACCCACTTCAACTTCAACTGTAAGCTCAATTATTAAATCAACTACGCCAAAGTAGTGTTTCCATCGTTGTCTTGGTTTAATTTCCTCACTTACACGTATTTTCTCCGTTACTACTCTTCTTATCCTCTTCACATCCCTGACAACACCATCAGGTTCAAATCTTAGTCCCGTAACATAATATTTCACTTCAATGCCATGTAAGCGGACGGGTGATTCACACTCATTCACAATCTCTATATCATGCCCCGTAATGATAGCGTATAGGCAATCTTCTAGTTTACTTTCTGCCAGTGCGATCCACCACATTTTACAAGATAGCTTAAGCTCTAATAACGAGTTATACTCCACCAATATCTAAGATCGAGCATATAAAATATTACAAAACAAGAATAAAGATAGTAAACACTACATTATATTATTATTACAAGAAAAAAGATTAATTCTATTGTCCTATCCTCACGGCTACTGGGACCCCTTCTTGACCATAGGCTCTTCTAAACCCCTCATTTTATGGATAGAAGAAGCAAGATCTTCCGACATACAGCTAGTTGGTGGTAAGGCTGCAAGCCTGGGGGAGCTCGCTAGAGCCGGAATGCCTATACCACCAGGCTTTGTTATTACTAGTGAAGCTTACCGCATCTTCTTAGAAGAAACGGGGCTTAAGACTAAGATAGTTGAGATTCTAAAGGATGCTAATGTCAACAACCGTGAATGGCTTGAAAAGGTCTCAGCACAACTGCGTAAACTCATCATAGAGGCGCCAATACCCAAGAAGATAGAGGAAGTTGTTAAAACATCCTATAGAAAACTTGCCACTAAACTTGGAA
The DNA here is from genome assembly GCA_027046105.1 of Pyrodictiaceae archaeon. The sequence goes on along the minus strand of JALTZQ010000059.1, from coordinate 15,547 downwards.
TCAAAGAGCCCTTGGTTGCAGTTCGTAGTAGTGCAACCGCTGAGGATCTACCCGAGATTAGTTTTGCTGGACAACAAGATACGTACTTGAATGTTAAGGGCGAGGATGCTGTTGTAGAGAAGGTTAAAGCTGTATGGGCGAGCCTCTTTACTCCGCGTGCAATAGTCTATCGTGAACATCACAGAATACCTCACGAGAATGTATCAATGGCGGTTATTGTACAAAAGATGGTGAATGCTAGGAGTGCAGGCGTCTTATTCACTATACATCCTGCAACAGGTTCAGAGGATGTAATATTGATAGAGTCTGCATGGGGGCTTGGAGAAGCCGTTGTAGCAGGCAAGGTAACTCCAGACGAGTTTATTGTAGATAAGAGGACGCTCAAGATTATTGAGAAAAGAATAAATAAGAAAGAGATAGCAATAGTCTACGACCCCTCCACTGGCAGAAATGTGGAGGTCAAACTCCCCGAAGACAAGGCGTACACGCCAAGCTTAAAGGATGAAGAGATTATAGAGTTAGCCAGATATGGTATCATGATTGAAAATCACTATAACCACCCAGTAGATATTGAATGGGCTATTGATGCTGACCTCACTTTCCCAAAAAACTTATTCATATTACAGGCTAGACACGAGACAGTCTGGAGTAAAAGTAAGCGAAGAACCAAGCCCATACAACAAGATGAAAAAGTAGGTCAAACACAAAAGGTTCTCGTAAAAGGCCTTCCAGCAAGCCCCGGTGTAGCGACAGGTACTGCAAGAGTGATAATTGATCCACATAGTCTCGAAGCAAACGAGTTCCATGAAGGCGATATACTCGTAACAAAGATGACTGACCCGGACTGGGTGCCCCTAATGAAGAAGGCTGCTGCAATAGTAACCGATGAAGGCGGAATGACAAGTCATGCAGCAATAGTCTCACGCGAATTGGGAATACCTGCTGTCGTTGGTACTAAAGATGCGACAAAGGTGATAAAGACGGGAATGACTATAACAGTTGACGGCTCTAGAGGCATTGTATATGAGGGCAGAATTAAACTACCAGATAGTGGAAAGATAAAGGCTGAAGTGACGGGATTCACCACACAGCAGAGAGTTGAAGTAATGGAGTTATACCCTATTACCGCAACAAAAATTTACATGAACCTTGGCGAACCAAATGCTATAGACAAGTATCTACATCTACCATTTGATGGTATCGGGTTAATGAGGATAGAATTCATATTAAGTGATTGGATCGGCTATCACCCACTTTACCTTATAGAGGCTGGGCGTGAAAGCTATTTTGTAGAGAAGCTAACAGAGGGAATAGCAAAGGTTGCTGGAGCAATTTATCCAAAACCCGTTGTAGTTAGATTCAGCGATTTCAAGACAAATGAGTATAAGAGGCTTATGGGCGGGGAAAAGTTTGAGCCCGAAGAAAGAAACCCAATGATTGGATGGAGAGGTGTATCAAGATATATTCACCCATTATATGAGAAAGCATTTAGACTAGAGGTTAGAGCAGTCAAAAAAGTACGTCAAGAACTTGGCCTTAAGAATGTCTGGGTAATGCTACCCTCGTTAGAACAGTATGGGAATTGGAGAAGGTACTGGAAATAATGGCTGATGAAGACCTGGGCCGCGAAAGGGATTTCCAAATATGGGTAATGGCCGAAGTACCAAGTGTTGTCCTTCTCGCAGACGAGTTTGCAAAGCTAGTTGATGGGTTCAGCATAGGTAGTAATGATCTTACACAATTAGTGCTGGGTGTTGACCGCGACTCTAACCTCTTGGCCGATATGGGCTATTTTGATGAACGTGACCCCGCCGTACTGAAGGCTATTGAAATGCTAATAGAAAAAGCACACCGACATGGCAGGACAGTATCCATTTGTGGCCAAGCCCCTAGCACCTATCCCGAAATAGTGGAATTCCTTGTCGAGAAAGGCATTGATAGCATAAGTGTTAACCCCGACGCAGTAATTGCCACACGCAAGTTAGTGGCATCAATCGAGAGAAAGATTATGCTAAAACGTTTAAACGCTCTACTGAATCATCAAAGGGGTGCCCAGGCATAATCTGGCCCACATGGTGTTTCTATAACAAGACATACCACTCTACTATTAGTTGTGGAGACTTAATTTACGACACCTTTACATCTACAGTTTTCCTCCCAATAAGGAAGCTCTTCTCCAAGACCTACCTAGTTTTACCAAAATACAGCTTATCAGATAATAGCCATGAACCTTGGATTTTCATAGAAGGACGACTACAAAGAGTTATTGAAACATATTCCGCTACAAGCGTAGTGAAAGCTATGAGAAAAACTGGTTGTCATGAATACAATCCAATATATGGTGTGAACACTTGCAATTATTCATTGACGGCACGTTCAATTGTGTGCAGCTCGGTGACCGCTGCTAATATAATCCTTGCCCAGAGTCCAAACAATATTCTTGAAGAAATCTATGCCAGCCTATTGGCTATTACCGAGCTCGAACCTATATGCCTAAAACCAACAGGTTCCCTACTCTTAGGGTCAACACATGAGGGCTCGGATCTTGACTTAGTTATCGACGAATACGAATGTGTTCTTCAAGCCCTAGAGAAGCTAGAAAATATGGTCACACCACTTAATCTAGATAAATTGATTGACTGGGCCATACGTGAAGCCAGAGCTAGAAGGCTTCCCATAGAATATATATTGAAACTCTATCGCCCGTGGCAACGATTCGTGTATGCCACACGTGAAGTCTCCATAAGCATTGCCTCCTCTACTATGAGGATGCGAGACGAGAAAAGATTGTTCCATACGGGGAGAAGGATCGTAAAGGTAAATGTATTTATTGAGCCTTTACAGCCCTCAGCTCTTGATTATCCAAGTGTTGTCCAAGCAAGAAGCAATAGCGGCGAGAGTTACCAAATTGTAGTGTTTGATGGTATTTATACACCCTCAATCCTTGAAGGAGGCCCCTTTCTAGTAAGGGGAGTTGAAGGTAAGACCATAAGGCAAGATAACGACTACGACGATGCAATTTTTGTAGGAGTTTCAGAAGAGATTACGTTTTTGCTCCCTCGAAACTCTTAGAGAGAAGCCTTTCTATCTCTTCAATAACTTGTCTCTTTTCTCTTTCATTCTCGGTAAGCTGTATTTTTACGAGAAGAGGGAAAAGTTTGTACAGCTCACGTACAGCCTTATATAGTATTGTTGTTTTCTCTTCTAGGTCAGCTATTCTAGTATTCATTGCATCCAGCAATACATCTATCGTATGTAATAATTCATCGATATCGTGGGCGTGGTGATGGTGATGGTGCTCATGTACCATCTCTGGATGTGATTCAGCAACCTCCTCTACTACACGTTGCAGATCCTCTTCCTTTTTAGGTAAGGTCATTCTCATACGTTTACCCACAGCTCTACACCATTTCCCGTCTTAGCCATTACACTGCTTTATTACGTTGCTGTTACTCTTCAACAATTAATCTACTTAACTTCATATACTCTGCTAACACATGTATAACGCGCTTTGAACCACGCTTATCAATACATTTAGTCACTAAATGACGGCCATCAATTGTCTTAACATGTATTCGTACTCGTCGACCACCCATGCATTCTTCAATCCAATACTTCTCTATAAGACCCGCAGAAGCCATTCCTTCAATAAAGATAACGGGCATCTCCTCTTGTGTCAACCTTTTCTCCCCGAGTAGGAGTGAAGAGTAGTTGAGACCCTAAATACTACATCCTGTCCTAGAAGAGATAGCGTACACCGTGAGGTTGAGATAGACTTGGATACGGCTAAACGGAAACAAAAAAACAACAATATGGAGCCTCAAAACAATAGGTTATTAACGAGGATAGCCGAGGCGATTGAGCATTATGGTGTATTCATCTTTCAACAAGAGCTCGATGATCCCAATTCTATTTTAGCGCTTCTCCGCCAAGCCGGTGTTTCAATTCTCGTGGATATTAAGAAGCTTTCACACAGCATATATGTTGTACTTCCAAACGAGAAACCCTGCCATACTACATGCCGATATGATAAGTGTAGCACAGTTGAGGAAAATAAGCAAGAAGAGTGCATTAGAGAGTGTTTAGCTGAATGTATAAAGGAACTTAAAACAAAACTTGTAGAGGTGCTAAGGACGCATGCTAGAAGGTTTTGATATCAATACCGCTGTAAAGACCATTCTGTTGCTATTTATAGCTATAGACCCGCTCGGTAATGCACCAATATTTTATGCAGTAACACTCGGAATCGAAAATAAACAACGAAAGAAAATAATTAGCAGAAGCGTCCAAGTTGCCTTAGCAATTCTTATCTCATTTGCGATTGGGGGAGATATTTTTCTATCGTACTTTGGCCTATCTGTCAACGATTTTCGTATAGCTGGTGGTTTAATTCTGCTTATATATGGCATAGCAGGTATAATGGGATACACCGAGGCAGGAGCAATAACCGTACAGAGGAAAGACATTGAATCAATAGCAATTGTGCCATTAGCTACACCATTACTTGCAGGGCCTGCAGCAATAGCAACAATATTGTACATAAAAGCCGTCCACGGCATAGGTTATGCGCTTTTATCACTTGCTCTAAACGCAGTAATAACATACTTACTACTTCACTCAAGTGAAAAGCTAATGGAGCTCCTCGGACGTAATGGTGCAGTAGCACTAGCGAAGATAATGTCAATACTGCTTGCAGCAATAGCTGTTGCAATGATAAGAGAAAGCATTGTTGAAATATTATCTAAAACTTTCGCTTCAGATTCATGCAACAATACAATAGATTAATATAGGCAAACTATTTAATTGCTTACACAATATTATTTACATGTGAGGCGAGAATTATGGATATACTTGAGATTAGGCTGAGGCTACCTTCTGGTAGAGAAGCTACAATAGCTGAAGGACTTAGATTCTGTTACGATCTGTCAGAAACCGATACACAGATACTCATAGAACTTTTACAAGGAGGAGAGTATACTGTAGATGAATTAGCGGAGAAGCTACGACTAAGCAAAGCCACTGTTAATCGATCGCTCAATAAGCTTGTTGAGTTAGGATTCGTATCTAGGAGACGAGAAAAAAGACAAAGTGTTGGAAGGCCGCGATTCAAATACTATGTCGAGGATCCGAAAAAGGTCCTAGAAAAGATTGAACATGATTTAGATGCATGCGCTAATGTATTTAAACAGAAACTTAAAGAACTGCTAGGAAAATAAATCCCTAGCTTGGTAATAGCCTATACACATTAAGCGTCAACACTTAGTTTGTCAAGTATCTCATTAAGTTCGTCTAATGCAAATATCTGCTTCTTTACTTTATCCTCTTCCGATGCTGCATTTAATTTTTCAAGTACTGTTATGAAGAAAATTATAGCAGTCCTTATAAAATCACTACGCGACCTAAATCCATACCTCTGCCAAATCTCATCCAGCATCTCTATAGTTGCTACATCTAGTTTAATGCTAACAACCTTTGTTGGTGGGACAACCAGTATGTCAAACTCGCTACTATGATTTTTATTACGACTCAAACTTCCACCTCATTGCATACATGAATGACGAGTGCAATTTAGCCGCAAGCAGCTCTTGTCGAGTTAATTACTTTCCGGGAGAGTACTAAGGCTCCATACCAGGTACAGTATAGACAATTGGGTATAACGTGTATAGGTTATGCTTCTCCTCCAGGCAATTTTATTCTAGCTCTTCTGTATACAGCACAGGTAATGAAGATTATTGGTGGTAGTACCAGTCATTTACTGCGTCATAGTACAACTACACCATCTAACAGTATTATTCTTTTCAAACGCAATAGTAGTAGATTGTGCTGGAGGTGTACAGTGATGCACAATAACATAACTGAAACAGATAGCCTGAAATACGTGGGAGAGCTTGTAACATCTTGCCCTATTTGCGGTTATAAGAGGTTCACCATACGTAATTACATGTATAATGTAATGTTAGTGGGTAGAGTCATTCTCTCAATAGGCATTTGTAAACAATGTGGTTATAGATCGACCGATGTAAAATTAGCTGAAGCACGTGGACCTAAGAGGATAGTATTTCATGTCAAAAACGAACAAGACCTCAATGCTCTTATAATCAGGTCGTCAAAAGCTCGTATCACAATACCCGAACTTGGTCTTGAATTAGAACCTGGCCCTGCCTCCGAGGGATTCATAACCACTATTGAAGGGCTATTACATAGGTTCCGTGACATGCTGGATCTAGTATGTAGAAAAGAGGCTAACGAAACATGCAGAAGAAAACAGCAGGAACTACATGAGGCAATAGAAGGGAGGAAAAGGTTTAGGGTAATGATTGAGGATCCCGAAGGAGCTAGTGCAATTATCCCGAACTATAGGCCTCACTGAATTCTACTCTACCTCGACCCTAATACCTCCTTCCTTCTCTTTCTCTTCAACTCTCTTGTCAATTATTATCTCTAGAACTCCATTCTTATATTTAGCACGTGCTGTATCTGGCTTAACCTCTGCGGGCAAATCTATTTCCTTGTAGTACTTTCTGTCCTTATCACTGGCTCTTATTATGAGCTTGCTATCCTTTATTCTAACATCTATTTTATCCTTATCTACTCCGGGCAGCTCTGCTACAACTATTACTTTATCTTTTTCTTCAAAGACATCAACAAGTGGCTCACGTTCTTCGCTTATGATTGGCCTTATGCCTTTACGCTTAACATTACCGAACTCTTCTATTATGGGCTTACCATCTGGTCCTATTGTTATTCTTACACCATAAACTACTGGTCCTCGAGCACCACTTCCACGGCTAAAAATCTCAAATGCTTCTCTTTCAAGCATTGTGAATAGTTCCTCGAAGCCCCTCATAACATCTTCTATAAACTCGTCAAAGAATGATCTTCTTCTACGCCAGTAGCTCACGGGGATTACACCCCTCTTAGTATTCTCTCCACCCCTACCTCAATAATATCTGTTTAGGCTGAAACTAGTCCTTTAATAGCCAGGACTATCTTCTTATGAACCAGGTTTAGTGGAAAAGGGATTGAGACAATGACGGAGAAATACGATGCTGTTGTAGTCGGTCTTGGACCCGCTGGCACTGTAGCATTATGGCACCTTGCACGAATGGGGTTCAATGTGGCTGGTTTTGACTGGAGAGGAGAAAGCACCATCTGGGGAAAGCCCTGTGGAGACGCTATTGGAGCCCACCACTTCAGAAATGCAGGTTTACCAGAACCGCCTATCAGAACAATAAAGAACCGCGTTAAAGCCATAGATATTTACTCGCCAGGAAAAACCACACGGTACCGTGTATACGGTGAAGGATACATTATCGATAGAAACTTGCTGGGTAGAACCTTGCTAAAGGACGCAGCAGATAAAGGAGCTGTAATTAATTACCACACCAAAGTGCTTGAACCAATACTTAGGAATGGTAAGGTTACTGGGATACGTGTAAAGAAGGGGGAGAAAACCATTGATGTGGAAGCATTCGTTGTCATTGAAGCCAGTGGATTCTCAAGGGTAATCAAGGCAAGACTACCATCTGAATGGCCCGTAAGTGAAGATATAGATGAAAGGGATCTGAATATCGCATATAGGGAAATCATAGAATATAATGATTACGAGATTGATGAGCCAGAAGTGATAAGGATATACCTCGATCAAGATGTTGCACCAGGTGGTTATTGGTGGTTTTTCCCGGAATCAAGACATAGCGCAAACATTGGCCTTGGCGTTCAGGGAGGGATGGGATATCCGAACCCCATCAAGATTTATAAGGAGAAGCTCATACATGAAGAGCCTCTATCCCACAATTATCGTGTAATAAACGCAGCTGGTGCACCAGTGCCCACAAGAAGGCCTGCAAATAGCCTCGTAGGTAATGGCGTCCTCGTAGTAGGTGATGCCGGTTACACTGTTAACCCCGTTCATGGTGGAGGTATGGGTTATAGTTTTCATGCCGCTTACCTCGCTGCAAAGTCATTCGAAGAAGCATATAACCATGGTGTTTTTGATGAGGAAGGGTTATGGAGGTTAAATATAGAGTATATGCGGGGTCTCGGAGCAAAACAAGCAGCACTTGATGTATTTAGACGTTTCCTTCAAAGACTTAGTAACGATGAGATAAGATTTGGCATGGAAAGGAAGCTCATACCAGAAGTGGACGTATATGAAGTTAGTAGCAGTGGTGACCTCAAGGTATCGGTTGTAGAAAAAGCTATGATAGTCCTTCGTGGCGTGCAACGCCCAGGTCTTCTACTTAAACTCAAACTGGTTGCTGAATACATGAGGAAGGTAAGAGAACACTATAAGGCCTATCCTGATAAACCTAGCAATCTACCTAAGTGGATCAATGAGGTTGAACGATTATTCCTAGAATTTGAAGAGAAGCTAACCAGGTGAAGACCAATGGCACTTCAATGGGAACCAGTATGGGAGGATGTTATACTAGAGGAGCATGGTATTCGTCTTAAGGTTAAAAGAGATAGGGAGACAGGTCTTATAGTATGCCCTATATGTGGTCTCGGCGAGAAAGCCTCCTATTTTTTCACACTTCGTGACCTAGTAGAACACATCACAATGCATGCACGTAGGGATTGGAGGAGGGAGCGAATAGTAGTTGTTGAGGAGGAGTCCGAGGAGCAATGAAATAGTAATAGATGTATATGCTAATCCTACACTCGATATTACAGATACAGGGTTAAGTGTTGGCGGACCTGGCTTATTTGTAGCCAGGATCATAGACTACCTTGATGCACCATTCACTGTACGTGTGTTAGGATGTTTGGGCGGTACAAAGCATGCTAGCAAAGTGTCAAAAACCTATTCATTGCACGTAGACTTCGTTGCCTTAACTGAGGGGTTAACCACTTTTGAGATCCGAGAGACTGAAGAGGGGAGAAAGCTACATGCTCGAACAAACTGTCCTTTACCATCTGTTCTCGATCATTATGCTGCTATAGCTGCACTGGTTGCACCTGTCTACTGGGAGGTCTCGACACATCTACCTAATAAAATGGCGAGTTCTTACCACTGGGTAGTAGTTGATGTACAAGGTTATACGAGGTTGGGAGAAATCATTGAGAATAACCCTATGTTGTTAAGGTATTTTGATAGAAGTAACAACATAGTTATCAAGGCTAGTATCGAGGATCTAGGTCGTAGATTTGATCCTCTCATTGAGGGACTTGTAGATATAGTTACATTCGGCGATAAGGGGGTTGTCACTAGGCTTGACAATGAACTTTACCTCATCGATTGGCCAACAATTAAAGGAATATCGGCTATTGGCTCGGGAGACATGTTTAGTGCTGTACTTACTATGATGCTTGTAGAAGGATATGATTTACTTAAAGCCACCATGGCAGCACATTATGCCGTTTACTGCTATATAGCTAAACGTAAATGCTCGTATAGGGAGCTCGTTCAACTCGTTGAAAAGGAGGCCCTCCCGGTTAGAGTATTAAGGGTTAAGTCATTCTACAGTTTCATACAGTCTTGAAGCTGGAATCTAACCAGCCACAGCAGAAAGAAACTCTCCAGGACTCAAAGTGCCATGAACTATAGGCGGTTCCTCAGATGCCGTATCACCCAGAAACGCTAGTGCTGCATCAACAATTTCTTGTGCATACACAAGACGGCCAAAACTAATCACATGACCATTTATAACCACTGCGGGCAAGTCATCACTAATTATACCAATACTCCCGCTATGCATCCAACTAGCCATTACGGGTTCAAGCACAGCTACTACACCATACTGTTCGAGAACCTCAATTGCTTTCTTTGCTTCCTTGAGCTGATCATCACTCAAAGGATCAAAGCCCAAGTACACTTTAATCACAATGTCAGCCTTTGCATCAATATGCAGTCCTTTATACTTAGTTGTTGAAGTATTAGTTTCAGGAGTTCTGAACTGCGATCTATTATTGTTATTTACATGTAGAATTGTGGCTGCCACAGACTGACTCCCCAGCGAAAGTATTCACCTAAAGATGGGCTTAGAGGGTTAAGCCACCATGCTACGATGCTACTCAAGTACAAACCACTCTTGATGAGAGATAATGGGTTTGAGCAGGACGTAATAATACGGTGATAGTAGTACTTTCTAAGGTTTAAAGTGTATCAAGATAACGTGTGTTTACGTGGGTGAGCTTTAGTAAGACTCTATTTTAGCTTCTGTCCATATACTCTCTAATTAGGAGATGGATATAGGAGGTGTTAAATGCGATGGATAAGGTCGAAGAGAAGTTAAAGTCAGTTGTTGAGAAAGCCGCTGAAATACTAATGAGGAATCGCGGCAAGTGGAGTACTGAGGTTGAGGCATATTGGCTCCTAGTCCGGAATGAAGATAAGATAGGGTTTCCTATAACCTACGATATTGTTGAAGCAGCTATTGAGCGTGTTCGTGTGATGCTCATGCATCAGAGGCAATATACTTCTCAAGAGGACTACGTATCCATTTAAGGTTTATTGTTATTAGTCAAATAAGACTACTTTTACTTTATGAAGATTAGTAAGCTTTTTATGAAGTTTTTCTACGACATTGACATCGTCATTACAGTAGATGGTGTTATGAGACGCTATGCAGATCCTACCTCGTAGCCTAAATATAGTTAAGCCGAAGGCTATGGACTTTAAGTGTACTTGTCTGTGTTTGTTTAAGAGATCCATGATAGTTTCGGGCTTAACGTTTTCGAGAATAATCTCCTTGACATTGCGAGCTTTAATCATGCCGGAACGCCATATACTTACAGCCTCTGATGTAGGTATTTAGTCTGTTGTGGCAATCCCTAGTTGTTTGGGGCAGAAACCGCCTTGGATCCTTTCTGGGAGAATGTATTAAAGCATTTACCTACTGATGCAGCTTTCGTCGTAGAAAAAACTGCTATCCATAACCGTTGGAGGCATTATGAGACAATAAATTTAATAGCAAGTGAAAACGTTATGAGCCCGCTCGCTTTGGCTACATACTTTACCGATATGATGCATAGGTATGCTGAAGGCAAACCCTTCAAGAGATACTATCAAGGTACAAGATATGTTGATGAAATAGAAGTCTTTGTATCAAAGATTATGGGCGATCTTCTTGGAGGCGCCATTGTTGATCCTAGACCTATTAGTGGTACCATAGCTAATGCAGTGGCATTTAAAGTTCTGGGAGGGTGTGGAGCAAAGGCTGTCATAGCGCCCGTACAAGCTGGTGCGCATGTAAGTCATACTAAGTTTGGTACACTTGGTGCACTAGGTATTGAACATATAGAGATGCCCTATGATTCTGAAAACATGAATATCGATGTTGATAAGGCGCTTAAGCTTATAGAGAAAGTAAAACCTGCTTTTGTTGTACTCGGGGGAAGTGTATATCTCTTCCCTCATCCTGTAAAGGAAGTTGCTGATACGGCACATTCTGTTAATGCGCGAGTTATATACGATGCTGCTCACGTGCTTGGACTAATTGTTGGCAAACGCTGGCATAATCCTCTTGAAAAGGGAGCAGACATACTCACATCGTCAACTCATAAAACGTTTCCAGGCCCACAGGGAGGAATCATTGCTACACGTGACGAGGTATTAGCAAAACAGATTGGAAGAACAGTTTTTCCACTATTCGTAAGCAATCACCATCTACATAGACTTCCTGCATTAGCTGTAACAGCTATTGAGATGAAATACTTTGGTGAAGAATACGCTGATCAAATAGTAAAGAACGCCAAAGCCTTAGCTGAAGCACTTGCATCGGAGGGATTTAAGGTTCTAGGTGAGCATCTTGGCTACACTCGTAGCCACCAGGTTGTAGTTGATGTAAGAGATTTAGGAGGAGGAGCCTGGGCTGCAGAAACCCTGGAAAAGGCAAATATAATAGTGAATAAGAACTTACTACCTTACGACCCCCCCGATGCTATCAAGAATCCTAGTGGACTGAGACTCGGCGTACAAGAAATGACAAGATACGGTATGAAGGAGTCAGAGATGAAAGAAATAGCGCGTTTCATGCGAAAAGTACTCATAGATCGCAAGGATCCGGCAAAGGTAGCACAAGAAGTGATTGAATTTAGGAAAGACTATACAAAGATACATTATACTTTCGACATACCAGAACTTAATGAACCCATTATAAGATTATTACATTGAGATAAGTTCTTATGCATTACCAAAGCCAAGTTATTCCCAGTTATTCTCATCAATCCAGTTAGGTGCTAATGGTTTAATAATAAGTTGGGAAATGCGGGGGGCAAGTCCCCGCTATTCATCCTTACCCCGGTGCTACGGGGCTGTCTTGCGGGGCGGCGCGCCCGAGAACGGGAGAGGTAGAAAAAATAGTGGGGTTCTTATTTTATTTTAGTTATTTAGCTTATCCAACTATGGCTGGAGTGTAGGTGACACTTACTTTGGTACAAGTGACCGCTTGGATAATCAACATAGGAACTGAGTTGACAATAGGTAGGATTGTTAACACTAATGGTGTATTTCTTGCTAGAGAACTTCACCTTCGAGGCGTGGATGTTAGGAGAATAATATGTGTACCGGATATTGAAGATGAAGTCATTCCCGTGCTAAGAGAAGCAATTAACAAGGCTAACATAGTTATCACGACAGGAGGGCTAGGACCTACTGCTGATGATCAAACTGCTTTATTCCTTGCTAAGGCCTTGAATAGGAAGCTTGTTCTTAATAGAGATGCACTAGACATTATCCGAGAGAAATATAGATCCGTCGGCTTGCATTTAACACCAGATCGTGAAAAAATGGCATACTTACCCGAAGGCGCAAGACCAATACCTAACCCTGTAGGTACAGCACCCGGCATACACATCATACTTAGCAGCACACATCATGTTTTTGCTTTACCTGGCGTGCCTAGTGAGATGGAGGCTATGTTTAGAGAGTATGTGCTTAATGCTATTGAACCCCTTCTACCAAATATTTGTATCATAGAAGAGGGGGTCATCGTCCGTAATTTACCAGAATCAAGCCTTGCCCCATTGTTGAGGAAGGCCTCTAAACTTTGTAGCGATTGTTACGTAAAGAGTCATCCCAAGGGTGAAGAGCTTAGGAAACCTATTATAGATGTACGTGTGGTTGCATCAGCTAATACATGTGATGAAGCTCGATTGAAGGCCATACGTGTCATAGAGGAATTAGTGAAGCTAGTTGGGGCTGAAGGTGGTGTAGTTGAAAATTCATCCAAGAGTTAAGCGTGGACTAATAGCATTTCACACCGTTATTGTATTTGTTGCATTGCTTGGAGCCTTCATTATATTGTGGTCCAAAGGGCAAGAGCCTTTCGTATGGTATGGAGCTATAATAATGCTTTTATCACCCTTCTTAGCATATTTAGCGGGTATCATAGCATATAAAAGAGCATAGCTAAATTTATGAAACCCCTTAAACACGTGTTAAAGAGGGGTCGATTGTATGCCTAGGATAAATAAGGAAGAGGCCAAGAGAAAAATAATTGAAGCATTAAAAACCGTATATGATCCCGAGATCCCAGTTAATGTATGGGATCTTGGACTAGTATATGATATCCAAATATCTGATGATGGTGATATTAAGGTTGTAATGACATTAACTGCCCCAGGATGCCCAATAGCAAATATGATAGTACTACAAGCCGAGGATGCTATACGTAAAGCTCTACCAGAAGCTCGTAATGTGGAAGTTGAGCTGACGTTTGATCCTCCATGGGATCCTCGAAGAGTAACGCCCGAGGGTAGAGAGCTACTAAAGGAGCTATTTGGATATGATGTTGTAGAGGAATGGATACGTAGGTACGTAGACTCGTATTAGGCGCTATTATTGGTTATGGGTCACAGTATTTCTCTTATTCGCGTTAGTTCTAAGTTAGACTTATTCTCCCCGTGCTGGGAGACTAGAAAGCCACGAGTGATAGCGGTGGCCATGTGGAGCATACTGCGTTATCTACGTGAAAACCCAGAGATCCTTCGTCATAGCCTGAGACGGCGAGGGATGGATTCCCGACTAGTTGATCAAGCTATTGAACTTGACATGCGGTGGCGTAAATTGAAGAGAGAGGTTGATGAGGTTCGGCATAAACACAATGTTATAACACGAAAAATTGCTGAAACAAAGGATCCCAGGGAGAGGGAAAGGTTAATCGAAGAAGCTAAAAGGCTTCTCAAGCTAAGAGAGAAGCTTGATGAAGAACTTAAGATTGTTGAGGCTGAGCGTGAACATGTACTTCGTTCTCTACCCAATATTGTACACGAGAGTGTGCCAGATGGATTAACAGAGAATGATAACGTGCCAATAAGGTTCTGGGGTAAACCCCGCGTATACGTGGAATACATTGATGCTTTTAAGGCACAAACAGAAAAATGGGGTTTTCGGGTAGATTATGAAGTTATTGAGTGGAAACCTATAGGTCATGCAGATATGCTTGAATACGTGCTCCGGCTTGGTGATACACGTAAGGCAGGTGAAGTTGCTGGTTCACGCTTTTATTACTTATTTGACGATTTAGTATGGCTTGATTTAGCACTACTGCTATACGCGTTAGACTATATGACTAGGCAGGGCTACAGGCTAGTACTCCCACCATATATGATCCGTAAACGTGTAGTAATGGGTGTTGTGGATATAGAAACCTTTAAGGATGCTATTTATAAGATCGAAGATGAAGACTTGTATTTAATAGCTACAGCTGAACATCCTCTTGCAGCCCTATATATGAATGAAGAAATAAGTGAGGAAGAGCTTCCAATAAAGCTAGTAGGTATAAGTCCATGCTTTAGGAAAGAGGCTGGTGCAGGTAACCGTGACCTCAAAGGCATCTTCCGCGTACATCAATTCCATAAAGTAGAGCAATTTGTGTTTGCTAAGCCAGAGGAAAGCTGGACTATTCTCGAAGAACTCATACATAATGCAGAACAACTATTCCAAGGCCTAGGTCTACCTTACCGTATCGTAAATATCTGTGCTGGTGAACTGGGTGCACCTGCAGCGAAAAAGTATGACCTGGAGGTCTGGATGCCTGCACAAGGCCGTTACCGCGAAATGGTTAGTGCAAGTAATACAACGGACTGGCAAAGTTATAGACTAAACATAAGGCTTGTAAGACGTAAAGGAATGATAAAAGAGTACGTGCACACCCTTAACTCCACTGCCATTGCCTCAACAAGAACTATAACCGCTATCCTGGAAAACTTTCAAGAACCGGATGGAGTAGTAGTTATACCTAAGGTGCTACGCCCCTACCTTGAAATGTTCCCAAAAGCACCAAAGGAGGCTATTCACCCAATCAAGAAGGAGAGGGCAAGCCATGGTTGATAAAAGGAGTGTAATAGAATTCATTGATGCACGCATAGAAAGGGGTCATCAATGGATACGAGCTGCATTCTATAGTGATCCCGAGGTTGAACGAATAGTTGAAGCATTATATATTAGATGGAGAGAAAACGAGCATAGAGGCGAACCCATAGATTATGCTAATGATGAAGAATTAGAGCTTCTCTACAATCTGGCCAAACGATATGCATCCATGACACCCTACGAGGCCTATGTAGTTTACATGCGGAGACTAGAGGAACGTGAATAGAA
>JALTZQ010000058.1 GCA_027046105.1 Pyrodictiaceae archaeon | reverse complement strand
GTGATGCACCAAGGACCACCGCTCGATGTTTATGCGTTGCCTCAACGATCTCCGCAATATACTCATTAACTATTCGTGAAACCCTTACCTCCCAAATCATCCTTGAGGCCTCAAGGAGCTGCTCCGGCGACGCCACGCGTTCTATAGACCATGATGCTATGGTACGTATACGCTCTAGCATCTCCACCAGCTTATCACGGGAAGGCCTAGTGACTACAATCTTCATCATGAACCTGTCTAGCTGTGCCTCGGGTAGAGGAAAGACACCATAACTTTCGATAGGGTTCATTGTTGCTATTACTATGAATGGTTTTGGTAGTGGGTGTGTTTTACCCTCAACAGTAACCTGTCTCTCCTGCATAGCCTCAAGAAGAGCACTCTGTGTACGCGGTGATGCCCTATTTATCTCGTCAGCGAGAACAATGTTGGCAAATATGGGTCCTGGCTTAAACCTAAACTCGCCACTAGCCTGATCAAATACCACCGTGCCAATAATGTCTGCTGGTAGGAGATCTGGTGTAAACTGTATTCTCTTAAAGACAAGGCCACTAGCTGCTGCAATAGCCTTTGCCAATGTTGTCTTTGCAACACCAGGCACACCCTCCAAAAGCACGTGGCCCTCGGCCAGCATGGAGGCAATAACTAGTCTTGTTTGTTCTTCAAGCCCTACTAGAACTCTTGAAACCTCTGCAATAATACGATCCACGAGAGCCTTAACCCAGCGTGGCCCATCAGCCTGCATGATTCCTAATCCTCCTCTACCAAGCATCTTTCCGGGCCCATGAGTTTAGCTATTATCCCTCTCCTTCTACACGCCTTCAGTGCAAGTAGCCAGGCTTTGGCTGTGCCATACTCCATCCCAGCTAGTAGGGGTAGCAGACTTGCTAGTCCAAGACCTATCCCTAGAAGTGCGTAGGAGAGCCTCATGTAGGGGTCCTCGATTTGCTCTTCAACACTCTTGACCATTGCTGAAATGAAAGCTATAAGTGTGGCTGGGTGGAAGAGAGCTAGCATAGAGGATGAACTCGTCTTAGGCCCACCCCATGCTATCCGCCCATTTGGGGCTAGTCTCTGAATAATATCCTCACCTAGAGGTGTCTCGAGGAGAGAAGGTAGCGTGAGAACGGCTAGTGTTGCACCACTAGTTTTCGCCTCATAGTATAAGTAGTATGCCTTCCTGTACTCTACGTCAACAACTATGCCCACAGCTATCGATGAGGGCCTCTCGACACTGTCGAGAGGTATTCCAAGAGGAGGCGTAGTGTTAAGTAGTAATCTCTTAACACCATCCCTACCATGTGATACGAATACAGCTATACTATTAGGGCTTACTCGCTCCAGCTTAGCATTTATGACGGGTATGAGTTCCTCCTTATCCCCCAACACGAGGACATTTATTCCAAACGATAATGCCTGCTCTACTAGCTGGCTAAACCCCTCTTGTGAAGTCCATACTACAAGTAGTTCATAGCCTTCTAAGCTAGTACTACCACCCAACTGGAGTGGTATCGGGGTAGGACTGAGCTCCAGTGAGGCAACGAAGCCAACAAGCATTAGGGCGAGAAGTATACCGCCAAGACGCACCCTTAACCCCCTCCCACAATACTCATAAGGATCCTCCACACAGCAGTATTACATTCAACTCTACCTCCACGTCCCCCATACCTTTGAGCAACATAGGCCTCAACAACAACCCTCATATGCCTGCGTATTCTCGGCGGAAGCCTTTCATGATGCTCTAGCGGGCCCTCCCAAGACAAACGACCATAACCAATACCGTCAAGTATATGTAATGTAGCGCGGTAGCATCGTGCAGGATCACCACCACTAAGCGATGCCATGACAACACCGTAGACCACACGAGCTAAGCCAATAAGCCTACGACGTACAAGCCCTGCAATAATTAATCCCGTAGCCCCTGCCACTGCAGCGGGATTAAACGCTATAGAGCTAGGTTGTGCTATAGCAGCATTAGTACCCCATGAACTAGGAACCTCAATAGATTTACCCCGTATGGTCTCCTCTAGTTCCCGTAACGCTTCCATAATCCTCCTAGCCCGCTCTAAGTCGTCAAGACCGCTCATCCAATCCATTGACGGGAGCTCATAGACTATAAATCCCCTTGAGCCGTAGGAGGGGAGAAGCCACGATTCCTCAACACTTCTCAAACCCTCCACTGGCATTTCATCTGGCTCTTCAAGGGCTGGAACAACGATTGGACGAGAACCAGGAGGCCTCTCATCCTCCTCTAAAAGAGACTGTATATTCCCACCACTACTCGTAATGGTTTTGACTAAATCTGCTGGCTCATCTACACCACTACTAACTTTTATCTCGGATAACGCCTGTTCTAGGAGAGCCTTGTAGAACAAGTATGCTTGGCGCGTTAGCATTGCTTCAGGTCGTGGTTCAAGACCTACGATTAGTATTGGGGGATCATACTCCATGTAGTTTAGTGGGGCCAGTAAAACCGCCCCATGCGCTATAATGTAGGCAACTACTCTTTGCTCAACCGTCTCTATCTCCAAGGGTTTACTAGGCTTAAACACTACGAGAACACCATAACCACTATCAAGGTTCCTCAATACACGTACAAGATCCGGGATCATCGAAAGCGCTATTGCATCAGGTAGGCGGCGTAAATAGTCTCTAACGTATGAGCCATAGTCTAGAATGAATATTGTTGCATAGGGATCCAGAGGCTCAACTAGGCAAGCTGTAAGTGCAGCCGAATAAGCCAAGGGATCATCTATCATGTGTAGTCGGCGACATATACTATCCCTCCATGCAAGAAACTGTGGTAGGAACCCTGCATCTAGCCCGTTAAGGCCCTCCCTAGAATCAATACCTTTACTGGCCAAGAGCTCCAATATTCCTCGAAGCTCAGGATATAGGACGACAATACTATAGCTTGGGGCACTACCCGTAACTACTCCTTGGGAAGCCTCAGCAAATAGGTTAAGCACTATATCGCCAAGACCCGGTGGATAGGCATAGACGGCTTCGACGTATATCGCGTACTGCTTGTCCCTAGCAGCCATTACGGCAACAACAATTGAGGAGGATGGAGTCGCTACACTATCCAGTATCGTCAAATACTTTGTAATGGCTTGTGGATCGACTCCTAGAGCTTTAAGGGATTCACCAATAACTCCAGCTACAAGCACACGCCCATACCCAGCTACTTCAATCAATGACGCATTTACCTCATCAATGTTGGCTATCCTTGCTGTATAGCCTGTGATCCTGATATTGTAGAGCTTGTATGAATCAGATACATTCCCCCCACTATTCCATGGGATAAAGTAGCCTATGGAGCCCAGGAGACGGCTAAGGGATGCAGCAACAATCCTATTAGTGATAATAGCGTCGTTTAACACTTTGTATGTATAGTTTGCGCCATCAACGATTATAGTACTATTATCGACTAGTATCTTTGAAGGGCCTATGCTTGCTATTAGGATTTTCTCACTAAATAGCATCCCATTTGATGAAAGGACATAGCCTATGATGTGACTGGGTGTAGCCTGTAGAGAACCTACAGCAAAACGGTATCTTATGCAAATATAGATGCCGCATTGCCCTACATGCGTCTCCGGTACACTAGTCGTGGCTTCGGCTGGTGTCTCAGACACAGCTATCATCACGATGGGGGAAGAGCTGATGACTAGTAGTGGCACCATAATCAATCCTATGGCTATTAGCTGTGTCGCCTTCACGGTGGCTACCAGTTGTAGTAGACCCGAACAGCCAATGTTAATTCTTGCTTCGCCTACAGCAGTAAAACTACATGATGAGAACCCTATGTTGCCCTCCACGTTATAAGGGGGTCCCACTACTGACCCACACAGTGTGCAGGCCAAGCGGGATAGGGCAGTCATGAACCCTCTTAGAGAGTATCTCAACCGTTTACGTACCCGTGAAACACTCTTGAGGCGAGGCTACATTGCCCTTAATAAGTGTGTGAAGGAGGAGGAACATGATCCAATACTTGAACCACTCTATATAGCCATGGGGGTCTTCTCATCCACTATCCGTAGATATGGTAGCTTACTCCAGATGCATGATCCAGCTCTCTGGCTCTACGCTAGAGAAGCCGGTGGGGTTGAGAAAGCAGCAACTATGCTAAGACGGGCCTCAGATAACGTTAGGGAGATGGATGTAATGGATTGTCGTGGCCTACGTAGCGAGGTCGTTAATAATGCTAACCATACTTTGCAGACTGTGTCCTCGTTATGGAGGACTACGCGTGCTACTATGACGAGAGTAGCTCTCGCTATGACCATGTAACGGTTGCGCAGGGTAGTAACATTCCATAGTCACATGTTTTAGTCCCCCGTTCTATCTGTCACTACCCCTGGTGCAGACACCACATGACCAGTATTGCTGAGGTCGTTCGCCGCCTCGTAGACAGCAATCCTTGCATATCAGAATCTATGGCTAAGGGCTATGTCAATTATACTGAGCTTGCCCGTAAGCTACAACCCCTAGTAGAAGCAATAACGGGGCATAAACCAAGTCTTGAAGCAGTAAAAATGGCTCTTGTACGCTATAGCGAGAGAATGGGACGTCTTGGCACAGTCAACTTCCCCGTCCTCGAGATACTTGCACGTAGTGCATTAGAGCTACGAACAAATATTGTCGTAGCAACCCTAAGGCTAGAAGCTATGTCAAGGCTTATGCAGATAGTTGCCGAGCTAACGGGTAAAGCTAGATTCCTAGCCGTTATGCAATCCCTAAACACGGTTACCGTAATCGTTGACGAGGAACACTTCTCACCCATAGAGAACAAGCTACGGAACTATATTGTTGACGTGATAAAGGGGCAATCAGCTGTAGTAATAGTTAGCCCAAGAGAGATCATAACTACCCCCGGCTTTGTAGCGTATATCACAAGCCTCTTAGCGAGACACCAGATAAACATAACAC
>JALTZQ010000057.1 GCA_027046105.1 Pyrodictiaceae archaeon | reverse complement strand
CTCTAACAATCCAGTCGATATTGCAAAGCGAGGAGTTGAAGAGTTACGATCACGTGGTGCTGAAATAATAATTATTGATACTGCTGGAAGACATGGATATGGTGAGGAACAAGCACTCCTTGAAGAAATGAGATCTATCGCGGATGCCGTTAAACCTGATGAAGTAGTGCTTGTCATAGATGCGTCTATGGGTCAAAAAAGCTATGATCTCGCAAAGAGATTTCATGAAGCAACACCCGTTGGCAGCATAATTGTTACAAAAATGGATGGTACCGCAAAAGGTGGGGGAGCGCTTTCGGCTGTGGCTGCTACAGGCGCTAAAATAAAATTCATTGGCACTGGTGAGGGGCTAGATGAACTTGAGGTTTTCCATCCCAAGAGATTCGTTGCAAGACTGATGGGTATGGGTGACTTAGAGTCACTTTTAGAGAAAATAGAAAGAATTAGTAGTGCAACAGAACTACAGGAAACAGTTAGCCGAATGCTTAGCGGTAAGATTACTTTCAGGCTGATCTATCGACAATTAGAGCAAGTAAAGAAACTAGGACCTTTCAAGAAGATTCTCCAAATGCTGCCAGGTGTTTCAACTATGATAGATGCACTGGATGATGCAGCCAAGCTAAGTGAAGAGAAAGTGAAAAAATGGCTAAGCATAATAAATTCTATGACTTACGAGGAGATGGATAATCCAGAAATAATAAACAAGTCAAGAATGCGTAGAATAGCCATCGGGGCCGGAGTTGAAGTACAGGATGTGAAGGAGTTAATGAACTACTATAAAATGGTGCAAAGGATGGTAAAGCAGATAAAGCGGAGGCGTGATCTTCTTGATAAGTTATCGAAAGGATTGCCTGAAGTGTAAACACATGGTTATCGTTGATTGTGCACTTACACCCATAAACGCTGTAACCATTATTGCTTCTACTCTCCTTCTTTCTGGCGGTATACGTAAAGACTATTGCACATTAATCAGTACCACTATAGGCAGGAACCACTACTATGTATTTGCTTCTGGGTCTAATGTGAGGTTGCTAAGAAATGATACGGAGGTTTTGGCTGGTCTTGCAAAGAAACTACTAAGCAGAGGAACTATTGGGGGAATGAAACTTGTATCCAGTGTTGAGGCTCTTGAAATTATGAAGCAATGCTGCATGAACAAAAATGAAAAATGTGTAAGGATTAACTGTAACGCCCCAGTTGCGTTGTGGCTTTGGACTGCTATCATAAGTATAATGCTTGATAGAGGTGGCCTAGATGAATGGAGCTGTTAAGCTGAGATACGAGTTATTAGAGAAGGCCTTAGCTTTGTTAACTGAGGTTCCTCTTTGTGATCGATGTCTTGGTAGAATGTTTGCCTTGCTTGGTAGAGGCTTCTCCAATAAGGAGCGCGGCCGTGCACTGAAGACTGTATTAGTTCAGCTTATACATGATCTTATTAGGGAAGGTAATGAGAATGCACGTGCACTGTTTATGAGAATTGCACCAAATATCGGTGAGACAAGTTTACAACTCTATCGCGAACTATTTGGAAAGGAGTACGATGTCCCAGCATGCTATGTTTGTGGTTCAAAGATAGAACATGCCATTAGGGAGCTTGGTAGACTAGCGGTTAAAGAATTACGGAACTACAATATTCGCTCTTTTATTGTCGCTGCACACATTGCTAGAGAAGTTATTGAGGCTGAAAACGAGCTAAAATTACGGTTTAGACTAGCACACGCTGAGAGCATTGGTGCTGAGCTTAGAAGAGAAGTTAGTAAATACATACAATCAGCCAAAGGACTTAAGCCGAACTTTGAAAACCCTGATGCCGTTATAGACATATATTATCCAGACCTACGGGTCACAATCAATCCACTCCCAGTTCTCTTAAAAGCTAAGTATAAGAAGCTTGCTAGGAGAATCTCACAATCAACATGGATTATGTACGATGGCAGACTTAAGTATCCTTACTCTGTTGAGCTAGCTGCCAGACCTCTTCTGGACTTATATAAGGGGGAGCGTATCGTCCTACATGCAGCAGGACGAGAAGACGCAGATGCTAGAATGCTCGGTACAGGACGGCCATGTATACTCGAAATTAAACGTCCAAAACAACGTCATATTGAAATTGGTAAAGTCGCGAATATTATACAGAGAGAAACCCATTTAGTTTCGTTCAATATATTGGGTTCTGTGAAACGAAAAGACGTAGCTGAACTCAAAAAGAGTGACCACATATATCAGAAGGTGTATCGTGTACTGGTCGTATCTAGTGAAGAGGTTAATTCAGAACTACTTAGCAGACTTGAAACCTTCTTTTCAGGCAAAGTTATCAAGCAAAGAACACCCCGACGAGTAAGGCATCGAAGACCCGATCTCGTACGTCATCGTACAGTCTATGCTGTTCGTACAAAACTTATAACACCACGTATCTTTGAGGCTCTCATATTGGCTGAGGCAGGTCTTTATATCAAGGAGCTAATAGATGGTGATGGGGGCGATACCATACCCAATTTTGCCGATTATCTGGGCCAGAGACTTTACTGCGCAGAACTGGATGTATGCATGGTTAGAACTTATTTACCACACAGTGGAAAAGAGGGATAGGGCAGGTGTAAAGAATGGTAAAGGCACCAAAGGGGTTTAGACACAGAACAAGGAAACTGCTCAAAAAACATATAAGAGAGCGCGGTGCCATCCCGCCTTTAAGCCTTTTAATGCATGAGTATAAGCCAGGCGATAAAGTATACATAGTGATAAATCCATCAATTATGAAGGGAATGCCACACCGAAGATACCATGGTAAAGTAGGAACCGTTATAGGTAAGCGCGGTAAAGCCTACATCATCCAGTTGAGGATAGGAAGTAAAGTAAAGACCTTATTCGTAAGACCGGAACATCTACGCCCAGTACCACCAGAGGCTCTATCACCACCTAGTAAACAAACAGGAAAGAAATAAATCCAACAAAATTGATTACACAAGTCTCACCCCTGTAGCCTTTGTGCAACATAGAGGATGCAATAGACTTGAGACTAACATGGAGGTGACGACTTAATGCAGATTGTAAGCAAAAAATACGTACCCATACCCATTGCCAAACGTATCGTCGAGGAAACACTTGAAACCACTAGAGATAACCCCATAGTTGCGAGAACATATGAATACCTCATAGCATTTTCAAAATGTAGTAGTGATGCCGCTGAAAAAGCTGTTGAAAAACTAGTTAAGGAGCTTGGTTTAAGAGAAGAGACCGCAATAATGCTCATCAATATCATGCCAGAGACCATTGATGAAGCAAGACCTCTTTTCGAGCTTGAGAAAAAACTAGTGGAAACTCAAGATATAGAAAGAGCACTAGAGATTTTACGAGAGAGCTGTGGAGGAGACTAAAGAGAGTATCTTGCTAAACCCCACACTAGGAATGATTGTACTTTGCATACGTATGCTTGGACGAGCGAGATTTTAGGATACGATCCACGATAATAGACGGGGTAGCAGATGCTCTAATTATAGTACTCTGTGTTACGGTGTGATGATTATGCAAAGAAGACGAGGGCCCAGAAGGCACGAGAGGTACGAGGAGTATGCATATGTTCTAGACTATTTACCTATGGGTAATCCTACAGACAAACACGTTTACCATAGAAATAAGCCTGTTGCCCAACTCATTGGTGAGAACTACTTCATGTTACTTGAAGCTTCTCCACGAAGATTTGCAAATATAGAGGTTGGTGAAAAAGTGTATGTTGGCCCCTTAGAGGAAATGAGAGTTAAGATCGCCAAAATCGATGCAGAAATAGAGTACGATGATCTCACAATGCTTGCACGCCAGACTCTGCCCCAAGTAGTTGAAGAAATTGTACGCAAAAAAGAAAACGTCTTCGTAGAGTTTTTCAATATTGCTGATGCTATAACATTAAGATTCCATAGCCTTGAATTACTGCCTGGCATTGGTAAAAGGACCGTGCAAAAAATCTTGGAATTACGCGCTGAGAAGCCTTTCGAGAGCTTTAATGATATAAAAGAGAGAGCACGTATTGATCCCGTCAAGCTCATAGTTGATAGAATAATTATAGAGCTTCAGGGTGGCGAGAAGTACTATCTATTCGTTAAGCCACCCCGTAAAGCTCTACAACAACCCGTTAAACCATTATTTCTCGATTATCTCGAAAAAATATATTCAGCGACGAAATCTAAGGAGCAGTCACGAAATGACTAGTTTAAGGCCAAGCCGTAAACTAGGCCAGCATTTTCTCATCGATAAACGATATACTACGTGGTTTCGTGAACGGGTATGCGGTTCTAGAGCAGCTCTGGAAATTGGTGTCGGCACCGCTTCAATTACTACAAGCATTGGAGAATGTGTAGGCTTTCTTGTTGGGTTAGAAATCGATACTAGACTCATACCCCACATAGACTTATCTATGAGAGCCTTTAAGGCAGTATTTGAACTTGTACTCTCTAACGCACTATTACCGCCTATACGACTTAAAGGCTTTGATGTAGTCTATGGAAGCATCCCTTACAACATAACTGGACCTCTTCTTTCAACACTTGTCAAATTCTATCAGGGTAGAACCGTACTTATACTGCAAAAGGAGGTTGTTGATAGATTAAGAGCTAAGCCAGGTACAAGCCAATATGGCAGATTAACAGTACTTGTAAATCTTGTATACAATGTACTTACTGGACCCACTATTCCTCCCAAAGCATTTAAACCTAAACCACGTGTGTACTCACAACTCGTGGAGCTATTACCGCATTCAACATACGATATAGAAAAGATAGGGTGTATCGAAAAGTTAACAGCATGCTTATTCTCTGAGCGAAGAAAACGAGCCATAAAGGTTATACGTAAATGCGTTGGCAACCTCTCAATGAACATTCCTAGCGATAAAAGGGTCTATCAGCTAACAATTGACGAGATAGTTGCAATCGCGGAAGCTATAGGGTGGTGTCGTGATACAAAAATTGAGCTATGACTGTAACTGGGTTACTATACGCAGAGTCTATGTCGAAACCAATAGGTACCTCGAAGTATTTGATACAGTTTATGAACCTAGTGATGATAGCTGGCTTGCACTACATTGCATTAATAAGATGAAAGAGCTCAACGTTCCATTATGTATTGATATTGGAGCTGGCACTGGTGTTCTAGGCATACTTGGATGCAAGGGTTATAGGATCTTCGTGGACATTAATCCCTGTAGCACCTATAATGTACTTCACAATATAAGAAACTGGCATCTTGACCATTTAGCTGATGTTGTACAATGCGATAACATTTCATGCCTAAGATGTCTCAGCGCTCTCTACATATACAACACACCATACTTGCCAGTTAACGATGATGGACTTGAAGGACTTGCTTGGAGCGGAGGCTTAAGAGAGGCACTACGTCTCTTGGAATTTTTAACAGAGTGTCGACAACATTATCTCGTTATCGTCTTTTCATCGCTATCCGGCGACTCTAGAAAACTTGTGACTTATCTCCGCGAAAGAGAATATAATATTAAGTGCACAATGAAGGAACACCTCTTTTTCGAGGACATTATAGTTATCGGGGCACATAAAAATGAGGGATGCTCCAAGAATTCCAAGAGTTAGAGTGGTATTGGTGGGTACCGAAGGTGAGATAAACCTGGGATTCGCAGCACGCATTTCCATGAACTTTGGTGTCAACGAGCTTTATCTTGTTACACCAAAGATTGATCCTTTTAATCATGAAAGTCTACGTTTCTCAGCTAAAGCACGAGACCTTCTCATTAGAGCGGTGGTAGTGGATTCTCTAGCTGACGCCCTTAAGGGAACAGATGTTTCTGCGTGTACGTCGGCACGAGTAGGTGCGGATACCGATATTGTAAGGAACGCTATTACTCCACGTGAATTTGCTAATCTTGCAACGGAGTATAGTAGTGTCGCGATAGTATTTGGACGTGAAAGTGTGGGACTTACCCGCGAGGAGATTCTTCAATGCGATCTCCTTGTAGCTATTCCTGCACATCCCTCGTATCCTGTGCTAAACTTAACACATGCTATGGCTATAGTACTTTATGAGCTATGGTTAGCACGTAGTAAGGTAACCACTTACCATAAAGAGGCCAAAGCCGATCAGTTAGAACGGATAAAGGCGCTTTTCAATGATATAGCAAGAGAGGTTCTCGACAAGGAGAGGTTTCCACATGTTATAGCTGCAATACACCACTGTATTGCAAAAGCGAGACTAACAAGAGGTGAAGCCTCAGCCTTGTACTATTTTGCAAAACGCATACTTTCAAGACTAAAAGAGGGAGATGCTTCTTGCCGCTAAAACTCTTGTTCACGACTAACCCAGGTATTGAAGATATTGTTGTAGACGAGGTATCAGCAAAACTTTCAGGTAAACCGATTCATATTGCTGAACGGAAAGGAAGAGTCATTGTGGAGATTGAAGAAGATAAATTATACCTAATAGAGAGTTTGCGTAGCATTCATCGTGCCCGGATACTGCTCACACAAACCAGGATATGTGCACAAATGGAGTGCCTCAAACAATTACATGATATAATTTCTTCACTATCCATATACGAGTATATAACTCCACATACAAGCTTTGCTGTAAGAGTTGAACGTGCCGGCAATCATGAGTATACCTCACTTGATATTGCAAGAGAGGCTGGTGACGCCATAATAAGCGTTGTAAGGGAGAGGTATGGTCTTAAGCCATATGTCGATCTCGACTATCCAGATGTGATAGTATCTGTTGATGTCATAGACAATACACTTTACATTGGTATAGAACTTGGCGGAGATCTCTCTTGGCATAGAAGAGGCTATCGGGTCTATGAACATCCCGCTGCACTCAAACCAACTATAGCATACGCAATGCTCATGTTGAGCAAAGCGCGTGATGGGGAAAGTATTCTGGATCCTATGTGTGGAGGAGGAACTATACCTATTGAAGCCGCGTATATTTATGAAGATTCTCCACTATATTGCATGGACTACAATAAAAGTCATGTAATTGGAGCGCATCTAAATGCACTATCAGCAATGGTTGCACAAAGAATCAATTTTATCCATGGTGACGCGAGAGAGTTAAGCAAATATATTAAGAGCGTTGACGTAGTTGTCTCTAATCCACCATATGGTATTCGTTTAGGTGATCCTCGCCGAGTACGTAAACTGTATAGATTATTTATTTCAGAGCTAGCACACGTATTACAGAAGACCGCTGTATTCATAACGACTGAACACCACCATGTTAAGAGCTACGCAGAGGAAGAAGGATTAAGAATAGTTCACGAAAGAATAGTTGCACATGGCGGGTTATGGCCAAAAATATTAGTCTTATCCCCTTAGAGTAGACGTAAACTACAAGTACTAGTCTCTCTAACCCATCTAAGGCACATACTTGGGGTAATACATTGCCTCAGAAACCAGCAAGATGCTATACTAAACGTAGATCAAAAGCATTCTCGGGCCCGCCTTATACTAGGAGAGAGTATATACCGGGTATACCACCACCAAAGATCCAAAAGTTTGTTATGGGCAATGTACATGGAGATTATGATTATTCATTAGAAGTATGGGTCACTGAGCGTGGCCAAATACGCCATAATGCCCTTGAAGCAGCCCGTATCATGGTCCATAAGTACTTGTCAACTACCATAGGTGACCAAAACTACATGTTCAGAGTAAGAGTGTACCCACACCACGTATTAAGAGAAAACAAAATGATGGCTTTCGCTGGTGCCGACCGTCTACAGGAAGGTATGAGGCAAGCTTTCGGTAAACCAGTTGGCACTGCCGTAAGAGCTTACCCAGGTCAAGCAATACTTGAAGTACGTGTAAGGAGAGAACATGTTGAACATGCAAAGGAGGCTCTACGTAGAGGAGCTTCTAAGCTACCACTACCAACGAGAATAAGAATCATCCCTCTCAAAGAAGGATTACCAAGGATTCAATAGACATGTACGCTTTCCAACTCTCCTTAATGCATGATCCTGCATGATATCTAATGGTATTAGTTAAAATGCCGGAAACCTCGCTCCCCTGCATTATTCGTGTGGCACGTTATGCGTTTAACGCTAGCAATGCAATAAAGATCCTACATAATTTGTTAAGAGATAGTGAAAAAGTTAAGGTACTCGTAGAGGCTCCACAAGGGTTCCTACAATACATGCAAGACATAGTTAGTGGGTTAAACAATTGCTTAGGAGCCCTTAGTGATCGTGTAGAGTACTTATACCGTATAGAGCCCTCTTATGGTTCATGCGATGTTGGTTATAAGTTTGCCGAGATAGCACAAGCTGATGTCATACTACATTTGGGTCACGACTTTTATCCTTACCCAACCATAGATGTTGGTAAAAGTACTACAGCCATATATGTACCGGGCGAGTATATACTATCGCATCAAGAAATAGAGAGAATTGTTGACACAATCGCAAATAAGAATTTGAAAGAACCTATTATCTTCACATACACTTATCAACATCGAGAATTGACAAGACAAATCGCTGAAAAACTAGCCAAGAAAGGTATAACAGCAATAGTTACCTCAAATCCTGTTCTAGGATGTTATGCTACAAATGTAGCAAGAATAATTACTGATGTCAACGCTGCCACTGTGATTGTAGTGGCTGGAGGTTCTTTTCACGTACTCGGTGTTGGGCTTACACTCGTGAACAAGGATGTAGACGTGTATTCGATCGATCCGTACTCGCTCACTTTAACTAATGCCGGGAAGCTTATATGGACAACACTGAAGAAGAGATATTGGCGTATACACGAAGCCATGAATTCAAGTGAGTTTGGTATAATTATTGGAGTAAAATATGGACAATATAGACCATGGGTTGCATTATATCTTGAAAAACTCTTAAAGAAACGAAAACTAAAGTACAGATACATGTATCTTGATAGGGTCACGAAAGAGGATTTGGATAATCTTGCACCATCAAAACCCGATGCATTTATAGTAACATCTTGCCCAAGACTTGCAATAGAAGATCTTGGAGATTATTGGCGTCCCGTACTCACACCTGGTGAAGCACGTATGCTCCTAACAGGACAGCTCGACAGATACTTGTTTCCTTGGTGATGCTACTAGAAACAGAATATAGTGGTGTTCGTTTTGAAGCTAAAGATTATCCTTGAAATGTATGTTCCACACTATGAGAAACCAAAGAGGAGGCTCGAACAGTACCGTACCCCACCAGAGGTGGCCATCGAGATTGCTCAACTGATGGATAAACATTGCAGCGGAAGTATAGTTGTCGACCAGGGCTCGGGTACAGGGATGATATCCTATGCTCTAGCATTTGTTACTAAACATTACATTATTGGTTTAGAAGTTGATTCCGATGCTGTTGAGGCTGCACACCATTCAAGACTCTGGAGCATTATCGGTAATTTAGATTTCGTTGAAGCTGACGTAAACTATCCACCAATAAGACGTGTTGATTGCATAGCACAGAATCCACCCTTTGGGATACATAGACGGGGCATCGATAAGATTTTCCTTATGCGGGCACTTGATTATAACCCCGACTTCATCGTTAGCCTGCATCACTATAACTCTAAGTCGGTAAAAGTTCTTTCGAGCACGTGCCTGGAAAGAGGCTACAAACCATTCCTTGTTAAGCGTATATACTTTCCAATACAAGCCATCTACGACACACATAGAAGCAAGATTTACTATATACAAGTCTTCATACTCGCGTGTGGGCGGTATAATGAAGAAACCAGGTAGACTAAAAGAACTTGAAGAAAGGATTGTTTATCCAGGCGACTTCTTAGCCGTAATAGAGGAGTTTCTCCCTGGTGACGGCACCTATATTGATAATGGGTTTCTTAGAGCAGCTAGAATAGGCAAAGTAGTGGTAGACATGGTAAACAGACGAATAACTGTACAATCCTTTGCTGGAAAACCAAGACTGCCTAGGAAAGGCTCAATAGTACATGGCTATGCCCTATTTATGCCACGAAGCGATCTAGCCGTCATAAGGATAATAATGGATGAAAAAATGGCACCTTTCAATGGTAGCTTTAACGGCTTGCTACATATATCGCAAACCTGGGATAGACCTCTAAACTCTATTCATGACGCAATACGCATTAGTGACTTTGTACGAGTAGCTGTACTAAATAGCAGTAGCCCCTACGTAATTTCCATGAAACAACCCCATCTTGGCGTGGTAGCAGCTTTTTGCTCAGTTTGTGGTGCTCCTTTACTCAAGATACCTGGCCAAGATCTCCTTGTATGTAGCCGATGCGGAAATAAAGAGCAGAGAAAGCTCTCAACTTACTACTTGTTCACCCAGCAAAAGAAAATGCATTAGCATCTCGTAAAAACATTAAAGATAAGGATAACATAACCGGGGGGAGGACACTGCCTAGACTAAAAAGTAGACTTTACACAGTATCTTTACCGCCATCTATCCCCGTAGAGAAAGCATATGAAAGGATAAGTGAAGTTCTACGAGCCGTACAGGCTGAGATTCGTGTTGAGAAACGGAAGTTGTACATAAGGATATGGGGTACTGAAGCGCAAATTAGGGAAAGCTGGTTCCGTGTACGTGGAACCATAGCAGAATTATGGGAGTTACACAATTTGGCTACGGCTGGTAAAGCATCAATAGATGTTATTGTGAAGGAAGTTGGTAGGACATTTCCGCCCGAAGCTTTAGTATATGCCCTCAAATTGAAGGGATACAGTGCAAGCTACGATAATGAAACAAACACTGTTGCCACCAATGCGCCCTTGAACGTAGTTATCGAGACAGCAAAACGTATTGCAGAGATAATTGATAGTCTAGCGTATCGTACCAAAGGTACAGCCATAAAACGGCTTATAGCTGCTGTAGCTGCAGGACTAGATGAAGATATTGATAGAGTAATAGAGTACGGGTTAAGAATGAGGATTTTTACTGAGGAGGATAAACGTATAGTATTAAGAGAGGAGTGGAGAAGAGCTGTGAGAAAACTGGCTGTAATGCTTAAACCACAAACGGGGCTCGATAAACTTGACTGAAGTAAAGCTATTGAGATTAAGCGATAAGACAATAGAGATAGAACTCATTGGTGAAGATCATACAATGGCTAACTTAATAGCAAAATATGCAATAAAGACGCCGGGTGTAACCTACGCCTCATACACGATATCTCATCCACTAGTATCAAATCCTGTAATAGTAATAACTACTGATGGATCAAAGAAGCCTATAGATGTACTTGAAGAAGTATTAAAGAAGATAAGAAGCGACTTAGGAGAGTTAAGAAAAGCAGTGGTTAAAGCCCTTGAATCAAGTTAAACGTGAGCAAAGAGTCTTAGTTCTGCATCCATGTAAAGAGCATGTAATTGCTGCCATATTTAGGGGAGTAGAGAGAATAGAACACTTATTCTTTGCAAATGATGTAGCAGAGTTAACGGTTAATAAGAAGTTTGTTCGTATTTTAGACCAAGTGACCCTAATGTATTGCGATAATAAAATACTTCCATCATGTAATGTGCTGCACACCCAGATTCCAAACTGTAAAATAATTCAAGAACTAAAAGACCTTGATACTATCAATCAGATACTTGATTCTATTTGCAGAGAATATAACATGATCAAGGAAAGTATAAAGTTATTGCAGGGAAAAGGCTAAGAACCCTACCCCAACTCATCAAGCCTATCCCTAGGTACAAAAAGGGAATAGTAAAAAATATGGAAGAGGTGAACACGTATTGAGATTCTGTCCAAAATGTGGTGCTTTAATGGTTGCAAAACGAGACAATAATAATGGAGAATTGTATTGGGCATGCCCTCAATGCGGCTATCGCGAGCAGCATAGTGTTTCCTCAAGCAATTTATCAGTATTAAGGCACACCATTGAGCATAGCGAAAAGGAGAGAATTGTGGTTATAAGTAATCAGCCGACAGAGGTTCTTCCCCGAACCCGAGCTACATGCCCAAGATGCGGGCATGGGGAGGCCTATTATTGGCTAGTACAAACAAGGAGAGCTGACGAGCCACCAACAAGGTTCTTTAAGTGCGTTAACTGCGGCCATGTATGGAGGGAGTATGACTAATAAATGTAGTGAAGTCATCACCTACTTAGAGCTCCTTAGAAGAATATTTTCAAAAATTCTTGAAGACTCTATAGAGGCTTACCACAGGACTCCACAACACATTTCATCAAAACCATATATTGAGCGTATAATGCATCTTGCGCAAGCCGGCGTAAATGCAACACTTGAAGCCAAGAAGAAAATGAGTTAGTCTAGAGGAATATCTCTAGAACAATTTTAGGGGCCTATATCACCGTAGAAAATCTCCGTAGCGGGTAGAGAACAAGCCCAGGGGAAAACCATGAGGGCAGTGTTCTTTGATGCAAGAGTCTGGAGATATGTAGTATCAGCAATATCAAAGATCATCGATGAAGGAGTCTTCGTAGTGGACCCGGAGCAGGGGCTGAGATTCCGCGCAATGGATCCTTCCCATGTAATTCTTCTTGATCTCCAGTTTCCTACAGAAGCTTTTGAGACCTTTGACGTTAACGAGAAGATCGATCTTGGTGTAAACCTTGAGGACATAGCTAAGATACTACGTAGAGCACGTAAGGAGGATAAGCTTGAGCTAAGTAGTGAAGGAAACAAGTTTACAATTACACTAAGTGGAAGAGGCCAAAGAATGTTTACATTACCACTACTTGATATAACTGCAGAGGATATACCAGAGCCAAGTCTAGAATTTAAAGCAGAGATTAAGCTAATGGCGGACATCTATCGCGATAGCATAAAGGATGTTGAAATGATGGGTGACATAATAAGATTTACTGCAAGAGAAGGAGAGCTAATAGTGTCATCATCAAGCGAACTTGGTGAAGCACAAGTTATACTCTCAAGTGAGGGTGGAAGCATTATTGACATTAGTGTTGAAGATGAGCAAACAGCTAGCTATAGTCTTGATTACTTTAGTGAACTCTCGGGTGCTGCAAGAGTAGCTAACACCATAGTCATAAAATTTTCAAATGATATGCCCGCTCTTGTTGAACATGAACTTCCACAGGGAGCGAGATTCTCCTTTTTAATTGCACCGAGGGTTGAGTAGCACATCATGCAGAGGCAATTAAGTGGTCTTCGTAGATTAACTGTAAGATACCTCGAGAAAGTTACGAAGAGCTATTATAGGAGCCATAACGTATACTTGCCAAGTGATTTTCGTTTTCGTGAATTCGCTGCACAACTATGGGGTAAACAAGGATATGCTCGACATATGTCCTTTCAAACAATGACTGCTGTAAGGGAATACCTAGCCTCAACTGGACCACGCCACTTCTACTACTCATCAGCTAGATACGAACAGCCTGGAGTACCCGACATGGAGCAAAAGGGGTGGAGATCTTCAGACCTCGTTTTCGATATTGATGCAGACCATCTAGAGGAATGTAAAAACACCATAGTTGAAATATCAGATGAACACTTAAACATTAAGACAAACTTCATAGATGAAAATTGTCTATCCATAGCCGCAGAAGAAGCACTACGTCTAGTAGATGTACTCACTTATGAATTAGGTTTTGAAAGGAATAGCATACGTGTAGAATTCTCGGGTCATCGTGGATTCCATGTTGTAGTTGAATTACCTGACGACTCTGAGTGGGCGAAAAGCAGTGGTACTATACGTCGCGAGTTAGTAAATTATATCATTGCTAAAGAAGTTCTAGATAAGACCCTATTTCCACGCGTTGAATCAAAAACCATAAAGAGAAGAAAGATAGTTCCCATCCCCCCACTTGCTTCCATGCCAGGCTTACGTGGTAGACTTGCACGCATAGCAACTAGAGTGGCAAAAAAGAGGGGAATGAAACATATAGTAGAAATACTTAACACGAGCAGCGAAGAAGTACAAGCTACAGAAGAACTAATGACTATTCTTGAAGAAGCAAAAAACTATATTAGTATACGCGTTGATGAACAAGTTACAGTAGATACTAAAAGACTTGTTCGTGCACCATTTAGCCTTAATGGGAAGACAATGTTACCCGTCTTCCCGCTAACACTTAATAAGCTGGACGATTTTAAGCTAACTATCGAAGATTCCCCATTTAGGGATATGGACAAAATAAGAATCGAGCCACTCACCGATACACCCCAAATAAAGATTCTTGGCAACCGGATTAAACTAAGAAAAGGAGAGAAGATAAGATTACCTGCACCAATAGCACTTTACTTGTTAGCAAAAGAGGTAGCAATTCTAGCCCCTTAGACAAGCAGCTTTGATAGAGAATAATTTGGGTGTCAAGCATCTTGCAGACAGAGGATGGTACTTCCGGAATCGAGGCTTTACTCAACCTAGTCCAAACCGGTAAAGTAGACTTAAGTGATACTATAGCTAAGGTCACAGAGGCTGTAGCATCAACACTACTTGACCATACTCTAGTACGCCGCATGACGAAACTTGCCGATGAGTATCTTTCGCGCGTCAAAGAAGCAGCTAATATGGCTACAATCATAGTGAGTTACTACATTATGAATGAGCTGAACACGTTAGTTAGGGAGCTGTTGTGTGCAAACATAGTCTCTACAAAGGAGTGCATATTAGTAAAATACCTACAAAGCATAGGCGATCCTCCACGTAGAATACCCGCGAACACCATATCATGCATTGAGCCGAAGAGAGCACTCCTTCTTGCAGCCACAGGTCTAGTTCAACCAATCAATCTTAATGCCAATGTAGTAGGTAAATATAGAGGAGGGCAAGAGGAGGACTGAATCAATTTAAAGGGTTAAGTCTGCTGGCCTAAAAGTCTGCGGAGAGGGTGACTGAAGAGTGCGCGTACCTAAAGTTATAGTGACTTATTGTCCACGGTGTAAACGACACACTGACCACTCAGTAACAATATACAAACATGGTAAACGCAGAAGCTTAGCCGAAGGTGAGAGAAGATATAGGAGAAAACAGGAAGGTTATGGTAGTAAAAGAAAGCCTGAACAGAAAAGATTCGCAAAGGTGACAAAAAAGGTAGTACTCAAGTTGAAATGCAGAGAATGTGGCTATATCCTCCATCGAAGAGGTATCCGACTAAAGAAGGTAGAACTTATTGAACCCAAGAGAGCATAAGAAGGATAATAGTGATGCTAGAGAGGGGGTAACACTATGGCAAAGAAGTTGAAGATCCTTGTACCTCAGCCTAGAAGCAGATTTCTACTAGTTAAGTGCCCAGAGTGTGGCAATGAACAAGTGGTCTTTAGCCATGCCACATTTCCTGCAAGATGCCTTATCTGCGGCCAACAACTAGTAGAGCCAAGTGGAGGTAAAGCAAAGATCCTCGGACAAGTACTACGCGTTCTAGGCTAGTACTCCGCTTAAGCTAAAATACGTGGTGAGGGGTGTCTCTGAGGAGTGCCCCTTCGAAGAAAGGAACTACCCGATACCGGTGAATTAGTAGTAGGTACTGTTAGAGAGGTTTACGACTACGGAGCTTACCTGAACCTAGATGAGTATGATGGTTTAGAAGCCTATCTCCCATGGAGCGAAGTTGCTTCGCGCTGGGTAAGGAATATACGAGACGCTGTAAAGCCTGGCCAAAAAGTTGTGGTTAAGGTTATAAGAGTCAATAAAACGAGAAAACAAGTTGATGTATCGCTTAAACGTGTCACAGATAGTGAACGTAGGAGAAAAATGACTGAGTGGAAAAGAAATCAGAAAGCTCTTAAAATCCTTGAGATTGTTGCACAGAAGCTAGGCAAAACACTAGAGGAGGCTTATGAAGCTATTGGAGTGAAGCTTGAAGACGCGTATGGAGAAATAATGGCTGCTTTCGAAGAAGCAGCAATTAGGGGGCCTAAAGTCTTCCGTGAAGTCGGCATATCAGAGGAATGGATAAACCCTCTATTGGAGGAAGTAAAAAGACACATAGAAGTAAAGAAGGTAAAAATCTATGGTACATTTATTGCCAAATCTTTAGCTGGCGACGGTATAAGGAGGATACAAAAAGTATTACTCGCTGCAGAGGAGGCTGCAAAAAACGTTTCAAAAGATGTAGAGGTACGTATGTATACATTTGGCGCACCAAGATACAGGATAGAAATATCAGCCTATGACTACAAGACTGCTGAAAAGGCACTATCTGCTGCCCTAGAGAAGGCAAGGCAGGAAGCAGAAAAACTGAAGGTCGAATTAACGTTTACCCGTGAGAAGCAATAACTTCCATTATATCATTTATATATCAAGTGCCTTAAGACTACAATGTATCTACCATAACTAGCACACATAGAAACATGATATAGTGCATCAGTGATCTGGTGAGTAGATATTGCAATGGCTAATGCGTAAGTGCATACGATGTGGCAGGTATACCCTAAGGAGAGATAAGTGCCCAGTTTGTGGTGGTGAACTACACGTACCACATCCACCAAGATTCTCTCCTGAGGATAAATATGTAGCATATCGCTACCGGATGAAGCTTTTAGCAGGCCTATTACCCACAAGTGAAGGTGAAGCTACCAAGGGACGTTCTTAAGCCCCAATCTATGAGCAGCTATATTCGTTGTTCTGTGTAGCAAGTATATTATGGGTGCGAAAAGGAAAACTAGGATTGGGTCAAGAAGATAACCTGCGAGATAAACCGCAGTCATCGATGCTACATAGAAATCTAGCTGATCAACGATTAAAAGGGGATAACCGCGTGGTAGATTAAGTCTTCTCTTAAAGAAAGCTGCCAGTATATCACCACATATAGCAGCAGGAACAGCATATAGTGTAACGGTTAGAACTAGGACATCAGATGTAAACATGAACACCATTAAGCCCGTTATGTAGCCGCCAAGCATTGCTAATATGCTCCCTTCAAATGTCTTACCATCTCCAAATAATCTTCTTCCATCAATAAAGTTTCGTCCAAGATCTAGTGGTTTACCACGACCCCTAGCCAGTACTGGAGCACCATTAGCAATCATAACGGCTATTATGACAGCTAAGGTTTCCTCACTTGATAACACCGTAGCCATTTCAACCCCCCATTGTCTATTTTAAATTCCAGTACCAGGCCTGTCTCCCAATCAATCCCTCTTTCAATAATCACCTTACGCACACCCCTTTCGTCGTCTTTCTCCATCCTTATCACACGGTGAGACCATAAATCGAGTACATTAATACCCACTGCCTCAACACCCTCATCACCAGCATGTACTTGTGCTGTGGCAATGACCGGTAGACCCTTATCTGCCAGCACATGCAAAGATGATACTATGTAGCCAAAAAGCTCTGCCGACCCCTCAATTAGCGCATCAACACGATATGGAGCATTTATACTGTCTACAACAACCATTCCAAGATTATCAAATCTATCCTCAATAAATGCAATCATGTCTACTAGGTCTAGAAGATCAAGAATTTCATGGACATAGACCCTAGAAGGATCTTGAACGTACACCAATAACCTATTGATTGATATAAGGCCTTCACTCGTAGCATATAAGCAAGAGTATTTCGAGTCTTTACATTTCAATGAAAGGAGGTAAAGAGAGAGATTAGTTTTACCCACAGCAGCTGGACCATAGACTAGCGTTAATCCACTACTAGCTATTCTCTCAAGCAGATTACCACACTTCACTTCCGTAACACCAAATGAAAGAGTCTATACATTACTCCTACACATAGTAGTTATGCTTCGATCCACTTTCATACTAGTGAAATTTAGGTATTAATAGAGGGTTTTTCCATGGGAATCCTTGTGGGGGATACTGCTGAGTGGTAGGACTACTAAGGTTGCACTAGTATTTACACATTACATGCACTTAAAGACGTTAGCTGATATGCTAAATGCATTTGGAGTTGAGCCAATAATTCCGAGACCACATTCTACCATAGATTGTAATAGTGTGCCACTGATTTATACCGATGATGAGAAAATTGCACACCTCTTTCTTTCGTCAACTATAGGTGAATGTATTGTGAGAGTTATCGAGAATAACATTAATCCATTGGAGATACTTACAATGGTATTTAATGATATAGGTTATAGGCCATTGGAGTTAATTATTGGTGTTGATCCTGGCCCAAAGTATGCTTATACAGTGATAGTAGATGGTGTAATACTTGAAATAAACTATGTGGAGGATCTAGATATCATCATGGATAGAGCATGTAGATATACCAAGCTATTCAAGCCATTAAGTTCAACTCTTAAAGTAGGATTTCGGATAGATAGTACTAACATGGAGAAGCTAACTATGGATTATAGGAAGAGCTGCGACATCAGTATAGAGTACGTTGATGAATCAATGACCACGCGGCAATACCTTCTCCCAAAGAAATGGTCGTCATTTAAGAGGAGACAAAGAGACTTCATAGCATCATTAAATATTGCGCTAAAACATGTATTTAGGAAACCCTCGTGAAGGATACCATTCCATAACATGGGGTCTAGGAAAGGCTATGCAGCATGTAGGAATAAGTCTAGCCGAAAATACCATGATACGTATAAATGGTTTTGCAAAAGTACGTGTCATCGAAGGCATGGTGTTAGTGCTTGGCGCAATCTATTCACGAGGCGAAGAGTTTACAATAGCGTCTTATCGAAGCTACGCCATCAGATCATTAACAGACTCTAAACTGGACATAGTACTAGATAAAGGCTCATCCATAGAGCCTGCTCATGCAGACGAGGAAGTATTGGATAAGTGGGTTGTCCATGTCGATAAACTCCTTTTAAACGATTGCAAAAATCTAATCGTTATAGGGCCTACTGATGCTGGCAAATCAAGCTTAACAGCACTAATAGCCAACCGTGGACTTCTACGGGGACAACGACCAGGCATAATCGATGCTGATGTTGGGCAAGCTGATATTGGTCCACCAGGCTGTGTTTCAGCTGCTCTTGCTGAAAGAAAGATTCTATGGCTGCGAGAGCTTAAAGCTAAATACATAAGATTCGTAGGAAGCGTTACACCCCACCGATTTGAGAGAAGAATAGTCGCCGGTGTCGTTGATCTATATTGGAGACTACGAAAGGATGGAGCAAATCTTATAGTCGTTGACACAGATGGGTGGACTCAAGGTCTACAAGCTCTTGAGTATAAAGCTGAAATCGCCAAATACTTATCAATAGATAGTGTAATAGTCCTTGGCGACGATAGAATGCTTGTAGAAATGGCTCGTAGAGTTTTTGGAGCATTACCTTGTGGAGTAGTACATCTGCCATCCCCTCAAATACGTAGAATAAGAGACCGTGATGATAGGAGAACGCTACGCTCAGAAGCATATAGGAGATACCTTACGCCACAACGCCAAAGGGTGTTAGACCTAACAAAACTAGTTATTCAGGGTTCGTGCTTCTTTTCTGGCATGCAGCTTCCCGAAGACAAGGTGAGAGAACTGAATAGCCTTTTAGGAAAAGAGGTAATCATCGCTGCCTCAGAAACACATGATACACTCTATGCAATCGTAAAACAACCATTGCCTCCAGAACATGTTAGAAAACTTACGGAAGCTATAGGTAAACAAGTATATACTTTGGATATCGATCTTGTCCGTGGAGCACTAGTTGCTCTCCTGGATGAAAACATGGAGGAAAAAGCCATAGGTATCGTCCGAGTGATAGACTTGTCCCATTCACGAATAACGATAGATACGCCATATGAAGGACCAGTTACGGGCATAGTATTCGGTAATATAAGATTAACTGATGAATTAACGGAGATGGGGCGTGTAGTGAGATGCATAATCTAGTACTAGGAAGTATTCAAGAGTATATTGAAACGTTGGATTACAAGCCTATGTTCTTGGGTACATTAAAAAGGGAATTTGAATTAACAGAACATGTGCTAAGGCAATGGAATAGAACGGTTTATGCACGGATAGAAGATGTAGAGGGACTTGTTTTTGCTAATCTCTTACCTACACGCGAAACCCTCTATAAAGCCTTGAACGTAGATGATGATAAAAATTTGTATCAGAAATTACTTTCAAGCATTAATAGTATCGGTACAGCTAATATAGTTCAAGAGGAATTTAACAAATACTATGAAAATGCTGGCGACGAATGGAGGAAATATTTACCTCTTATAAAGTTCTATGAAAAGGATGGAGGCTATTACCTTACCTCAACAATATTCATTGCATGCATAAATGGTATTTGTAACGCATCAATACACCGCGTCATGTTTAAAGATAATTATGTTGCTGTGAGAGTTGTCCCCCGTCATCTCTACAGAATGTTGAGTCAAGCGAACAAGGGATTACCTGTAGCCGTGGTTGAGGGTATTCACCCATTAGTAATGCTTGCAGCTGCGTTGTCACCACCCTATGGAGTATTTGAACTACAAATAGCAGCCAACATATTAAATAAACCACTATCAATATGCAAGACCCCTAAGTATAAGTTACCAGTTCCCTGCGGTGCAACTATTATAGTAGAAGGGAGACTTGGTCCGGAAAGAGCTGAAGAGGGACCTTTCATAGACATCCTTGGCCTCTATGATCGTGTACGTGAAGAACCTATACTCCACATAGAGAGTGTTTATCTCAACAAAGAGGTTGAGACATATCACCATGCCATAGTACCAGCTAGCGCAGAAC
>JALTZQ010000056.1:773-5047 GCA_027046105.1 Pyrodictiaceae archaeon | reverse complement strand
ATCATACACACGGCCAATATCGAATCCAAGGAGCTCTCTAAATATCCTTGGCTTTAGCCCTCTTGCACGGCCAGTGGCTGACGCTATTACGAGTTGCCCTACTTCTGAAAATGAAATCTCTGCTGCAAGATCAGCCTCAAGGCTCCGGAGCTCGAGTAGTGCTTTCTCATAACGCCTTATACGTCCCGTAGCTTTATATATTGTTGCATCTAACCTTTTTTTGACTATTTGATAGCCTATTTGAACTGCTTTCTCGCTAAAACCAAGCAGCATTAACACACGCTCTATGTTCTTCGAATTATTAAGTATTGCGTCAACATCATCAATTAAAACTAAGTTAAACTTTGTATCCTTGACCATACCCCATCTGCGAGATAAGAATCCTGTTGTAGTAACGAGCACGTCATATTTTCTTTCACTTATCTGCTCTAATATCTTATCGCGATTTTTCCTTGCGTAACTAGATGAGTACCAAGCGACATTCAAGCTTTTTCCGAGATTAGACAACATGTACTCTATTTTCGAGACTGTTTGACGTACTAGATTCTCTGTAGGCAATAAAAAGTAAACTCTTCCCCCATTTAGAGCTTGGTAAAGCCCATAAGCTACAAGAAGAGTTGTCTTACCAACGCCTGTAGGTGCAACTATGGCGAGGCTCTCGCCGCTTAAAAGCCTACGTGCCCAGACTCTTTGAGCGGACCAGAGTCGAAGTCCACGTGTTGCCTTGGCAAAGAAAGTCTCGAAACTCCTTAATTGTTGCGTTATATGGTACATATACCAGTATCCTTTCAATCTATTCATTGATGACAATTTCTCTCCTAGGTAAAGCACTAGCTCTTCAAAATCCTTGACATATTTCATATCATCTATCTCTGGCAAACAAGTTCTACAAGGTAGACTTTTTGCTAACCTATCTTCGGATATTGCACCTCCGCAATTGGGGCAACCTACCTCATATGTCAGCAACAACCGCTTCATAATACCTACTACCGCTAGTGTGTTCTAGTAAGAGGATTAAGGCAGGGTTTAGGGAGAGAGTCTAGGTAATACCCTTCCGGGAGAAGAGTATTGACTAGCGATTGTGGACAAAAAGTGCTTCAATATGTAACAAAAGGACTATTTGATTATGCAGATAATGTTACTCGAAAATGTGCAAAAGAAGTATGGCAGAAAACCGTTTCTTCATGGGATTACACAACTTTGTACACATTTATAGATAATATCACTGGAGGACTAGGCTATAGCAAAGAGAGACCTCTAGATCCCCTAGCCTCAACAATGGCCGGTGCTGTAATAGCATGGCCAGAAGTTATAAGCAGTGAAAGCATTGTTTTGGAGATTGGTACTGGGCTTGGAAGGACATGCTATGCCGCCCATTATAGGACCAAGCCTAGACTATACTTAACTATCGACAACTCGGTAGAGATGCTAGCAATAGCACTTTATGGAAACCCGATTAGCGAGTACTCCAAATGTCTCTGGCATAAACATGTGAAAATCCTTTTGGGCGATGCTACCAAGCTTCTAAAACTCCTAGCTAATTCACTCGCTACCCATATAATTCATGATGGAGGCCCTAATCCGATAAGGAATATTAAGCTTTTCTCAAAGGACGTGTTTAAAGAACTATACCGTGTACTATCTCCATGCGGAACCATTTCTGTTTTTGCTGGACGGGCACGTAAAGCACGCCAAATAGTATATATTAACTTAGTTGAAACGGGTTTTGTAGACATACACTCCGTTAGTTTGCCCAACTCACCCGCCCAAGTATATAGGGCAAGGAAACCCTGCAGATGACTGCATAGCTTGACGGAAACGCATAAATATCACCGATACAATCCGTGGTGTCCCACGGCTGCTGGAGACCTGGAGGGGACGTGGAATGGCACAGGCAACCCCGAGCAATGTCGTCCTAGTAGGCAAGAAGCCTGTAATGAATTATGTACTAGCAACTCTAACCTTGCTAAACCAGGGTGTGAACGAAGTAGTAATAAAGGCTAGAGGTCGTGCTATAAGTAAAGCCGTTGACACGGTAGAAATTGTTAGAAAGAGGTTCTTACCAGGCAAAATAGAGATAAAAGACATAAAGATAGATAGCCAAGTCATACAAAATCCCGATGGGCGTCAAAGCAGGGTAAGTACAATTGAAATAGTTATTGAAAAGAAGGGCGAGTAAGACATAAGCGGAAACAATAGAATATCACGAGGTTTTTATATGTCAAACAATGGCTACATAATACCACTCATGAGGTGATACCGACTTTACTCCACCTCCGAGTT
Organism: Pyrodictiaceae archaeon; assembly: GCA_027046105.1. The sequence continues at coordinate 2,764 of JALTZQ010000056.1, read as the reverse complement.
AGAAATGCGGAGGCCCTTCGTTATCTTCATAAGGTGGTTATGATCTATTCTTGGCGTGATATACCCTTTCCAGTAATCCTCTACCACCTATACTGTCTTGGGCCATGCTCACATCTACTATATACAGTTTCTAAATTATATGAGGAAACACTATCGTCTATAGAATCCGAACTAGGGGGTCAAAGAGGAGAAAGATTGTTAATACAAAAGCCAAAATTAGGCAGAAATGTGTAGTGACATAACAGGCCAATTAGTGCATCAATAGTGTCAGTATCTAGATTGCTGGAGCTGGTGCCGTCTCCTGAAGCTTTTGAAGCATTCTTCTAAACTCTTTCCTATTGCGGACACGTGGTGATGGATTCTTTTTTGGTTTTGCCGGTATCTTGGGCGTTTGCTTTCTAACCTTACCTGCTTTGGTTAGTGAGCCGTGGCTTGGCATGTTCTTGTCACCCTCCAGGAGTTGGTGCTTGGCTGGGGCTCCTTTTTATTTTTGCGGGATTACTCCGTGTTTTTCGTGGGGCTAGTATTATGAGCGGCGATGAATTGCATGGCTATAGTGGTACGGCCCGGGATTTATTGAAGAAGGCAGGAGCACGATTAGGTGATCGTATCCGTATCATTCGAGGTAGAGATATTTTTGAAGGAATTCTTATGCCAAGATATGCTTTATCGGCTAAGCCCATTGTAATTATTAAGCTTGACAATGGCTACAATATCGGTGTTCGCATAGACAACTCCACTGTCATCGAAGTTATTAAGCCGCGTGAAAAAATACTGGAGGAAGCAGCGGCTGGTGCACCCGCGACAATTCCCTTGATCGAAGAGGAACCACCACCTGAGAAAAAACCTCGAGTTCTAATACTAGGCACCGGAGGAACCATAGCCAGTAGAATAGAGTATGAAACTGGTGCTGTAAAACCCGCATTGTCCACGAAAGAGCTTCTTGAAGCTGTGCCGGAGATAGGTTTTATCGCTGATATTGAATCAATGGTTTTATTCAATATACTAAGTGAGAACATGCGTATCGAGTACTGGGAGACTATTGTATCTAATGTAGCATCCGCCTTTGAGAAAGGTTACGAGGGAGTAGTCATAGCTCACGGTACTGATACTATGGCTTATACTGCAGCGGCTCTTTCCTTCGCTTTACGTAGTCTTCCTGCCCCAGTGGCATTTGTTGGTGCACAACGCAGCAGTGATAGGCCTAGTAGCGATGCCGCATTTAACCTTATTTCAGCAGTCCTTGTAGCTGCACATGCTCCCTTTGCAGAAGTTGTTGTAGTAATGCATGGCGAGACTGGAGATACTTATGCCTTAGCCCATAGAGGCACAAAAGTTAGAAAAATGCATACCAGCCGACGAGATGCATTCCAATCGATAAATGCACCACCCTTGGCCAAGATTTATCCCCAGGAGGGTAAGATACAAGTATTGATTGAGCCTTTGCGTAAAAGAGGTGAAACGGAGCTCAGAGTTGAGAACGGCTTTGAAAGAAGGGTTGCACTAATAAAATACTATCCAGGCATGGAGTCCGAAGTAATAGATTTCCTAATTGATAAGGGCTACAAAGGTATCGTCCTAGAAGGCACTGGCTTGGGTCATGTAGGTGAATGGCTCATACACAGTCTTGAGAGAGCAAAGGAAGAAGGAGTTGCTGTTGTTATGACTAGCCAATGCCTCTTTGGGAGAGTTAATATGAACGTGTACACAACAGGGAGAAGATTATTGGCTGCAGGAGTTATACCTGGAGGCGACATGCTTCCGGAGACTGCTTTCGTAAAACTTTCATGGGTATTAGCACGCACGGATGACCTTTCTGAAGTTCGTGAGCTGATGTTAACTAATCTTGCTGGAGAGTTTTGGGACAGACACACAGTCGATCTATACCCGAGGTGGCCGCATTGAAGGTAAAAGTAGATCCCTCTGATTATGATTTCCGCGAATTAGGGCTTAAAGTAGGACTCGAAATACACCAACAATTAAATACAACA